>CAYZBC010000012.1:0-40569 GCA_964476535.1 uncultured Maribellus sp. | reverse complement strand
ATTTTTTTTCTAAAAATTCTGCCTTTTCTTTTGCTGCTAGAAGTTCATTGTTTTGCATTTTAAGCTTTATCTGATTCACTTCTACTTCTGTAAGAGGTTCAGCCTTTTCTTTTGCAATTACGAGTTCTTCGTTTTGACTTTCGAGCTCTATCTGTTTAACTTCGAGTTCGTGAATTAGTCTTAGTTTGTCAGTTTCTGTTGTAGAGACCCACGATTGTTCGTCTTTACGTAATTTCAGTTGTTCTTCTGCCTCTTGGCGAAGTAGTGAAGCATCTTCTAAAACCTTGGATTTTTTTTTCATGCTTTGCTCTTTTTTTTATTTATTGGAACGCCGATCTTTTTATCTGTTTTTATCCGCGCTACCTGCATCTGTGTTATCCGCGTGCTATTTTAATTAGAAGCCGATTTTCGCTGATCTCCAAACGCTGATTTTCGCAGATTTTTTTTATCCGTTTTTATCCGCGTGCCAATTTCATCTACGTACCAATTAGGTTCAACCTTCAAATAGTCGCTTGCCTGAAAAACTTTCATCGAAGTTGCCCGCTGCAAAAGTTCGGGCATAATACCAACGTGGGTTGGGTCGAGGTGTTGAATAACAACGAAAGCAATTCCGCTATTCTTTGGTATGTTTTAAAAAAACTGTCCCAATACTTCGAGCCCACCGGCAGAAGCACCAATACCAACTGTCGGAAAATCAGTACCTTTTGGATTAACAAACTTTTTGATTGTTGATTCCGGCTCTTTCTTCCTCTTTTCCGAATTAGTTGATGTAGTTTTCATAATCTTCTAAATTTAATAAAAATTGTTGATTTAGAGACTACCTAATTGATTAATTATCATTCCAATATAAAAGCTGCATTTTTTATTTTGTGAATTATATCAAATATATGATTATAATTATTGGGCCAATTTGACACTTTTGTTTTATTTCATATTTTTCAGCTAAAACTTTTTAGGTTTATTGGGCAGTGGTATTATTTCTACTAAGGTTACCAAAATTTGGAATAAGGTTTTCCTGTTTCCCGCACTTTTGAAAAACATCCTTTGTATTGTTTGAATTTACCGGGATGAATTTTGTGAATGGAAGTCCCAAAATAAAATTCCACCTTACTTAATGTTTATTTACAATTAAATCCCGCTAGGGATTAAATGTGGGTAGCAGCAAAGTGGAATAGAAAAAATTCCGTCCCGGCTGGGACGAGATAACATTTCTGAATGATATTATTCTACCCACATTAAGTGCCAAAAGGCACATTTCAATCTTCTTCAGTATATTCAACTGGGTTGAAAATATATCTTTCGTTGTATGGGATCTCAAACTTTTTAAGAAATTCAAGGTATTCTTCAATAAATGATTTCTTTCGATGATGAATTTCCTGATTTTTGATGTAATCAATAACGTGATCAACATGTGATTTGCTGTATGAAAATCCTCCAAACCCTTCCTGCCATGAAAAACGTCCTGCCACAAATTTCTTTTTATTGATCCACTTTGAAGAATCTCCTTTAATGTCTTGCATTAAATCAGACAAAGACTGAGTTGGCCTCATTCCGAAAAATACATGAAGATGATCAGGCATTCCATTTATTGCCAAAACTTTATGCCCATGATTCTGAATGATGCCAGTTATGTATTGAAATAATTCATTTTTCCATGTTTTCCTGATAACACAGCTTCGATCTTGAACTGAAAAAACGACCTGAATATGAACTTGTGTATAGGTATTAGCCATAATGAGTTGAATTAAAATAGTCATCTAAAATAGAAAATCAAATTCAAAGAACAGTTCATTTATGTCTTCTTTATAAATTTTAACTTGGGTGTCCCATTACGGAAAACAGACAATAATTAAAGAAGACAATGGATTGGAGAAATTACGAATCATGACGTAATAGATCCATCTCTTTTTTTGAAAGTGATATCACACGATTTTTTCAATCAAAAATTCATCTTCATTCCCACAAACAACATCCTTCCATTGTCAGGATAACCCGCAACTGTAAAATATTTTACGTCGGTGAGATTTTTCGCTTCAATATAAATTCTGGTGTTTTTCGATTTACCGAAAGAATAACCAGTTGTCAGGTTTAAGGTAAGAAAATCGCCAAGAGGAAATTTGCCATTTTCTTTCACCCAGTTTTTATCTACAAAACGATCGTTTTCATAAGCTCCGGTATAATTGGCAAAAAGGTTCATGTCGAAGGAATTGTTATCGAACATTATACCTGCATTTGTAATAATTTCGGGTGTTTCGGTGTCCTTTTCCATTTCACCGTCAACTTTCCTTTCGCTTTTCATTAAAGTAAAATTGCCAAATACCGAAAGATGCAAAACCGGTAACATTTTTCGTGCATCAACTTCAACACCTAAATTGTGCTTGTCCCTGTTTTCATAAAGTTCCATTAAATTTCCATCGTCGTCGCTAATTGTTTGTCCGCTATATGCGATGGCATTTTTCCGATCCACATAAAACAGACTCAACGTTAACTCGTCTCCGGCAGCAGAAACTTTCTTAAAACCTGCATCGTATTGAAAACGCATTTCATTTTCGGGAGTATTTCCATCTGCGGTAAGACTACCTTTTCGGGCTGCAATATTACCGCCTGCAAAGTGTCCGTGAAGTGATGCGGATTGCGAAAGTAAGTAAGATGTCCCAAAAACAGATTGCCATACAAGTGAGGCAGTTTCATCTTGAATAGGCTGAACACCTGCAAATTTAGAACCGACTCCTTCAATTCCGAACGCACCCCATTCTTTAATGTAATCACTTATTAACCGGAGTCCGCCATCGAAAACAAAACGTCCGGCTTTGTGCTCATCGGCTACAACAGCTGAGAAAGTATGAACATCGGCCTTTTTACCGTAATAGAACCGCTTTCCTTCGGGAGCTACCCAATGGCTGTATAAACCTCCAAAACGCAAGGTATTATTCGATGACAAAGAACGACTGTGTAAAAGGTTCAAACTGTATTCATAATCTTTTTCACCGTAGTTGTTGTACGAATCTTTACTAATGGTATAAATTGAATATTCAGGATTTCGATGTGCAAAATTTGTTTGCAGTTCGGTTACTGAATTATCGGAGCCGCGGTAATTCAGTTTCACGGAAGAAACTACGGTTTGTATTGGATCGTATTTCTCTTTCCTGTCTATCAATTTTGAGTCGGCTGGTTCTACCGGAGTTACTATTTCGCGCGTTCCATAAATAAACATTGTGTTTGCCGAAAGTTGCAACTTGTTATTTATTTGCCACTCAAACTGGCCGTTCATATTTCCAATCCGCTCTTTGCCATTTCTGTTTTCGGGGCCGTTGGTTCCAAAATAGGATGCTGAAACATTATAAAGAATATTGTTCACTTTGTTGCCGTGCTGTGCATTTGCCGAGAATGTATTCAAGGAACCATATTTTATTCCTGCCGTAGTAGTTTTTCCTTTGGGTTTTATTGTTTTTACATCGATAATTCCTGAAAGCCCTGAGAGTCCTTTTACCAACGCAGCACTCGACCGTACAATTTCGATTGACTCAATATTCAATGTTGACATAAAATAACCGGTTTCTTCAAACTCCCTTTGCCACACGCCATCAATAGAATATTCGGGATAAGGATATTTCTGTCCTCTCACCGAAAAAAATTGTTTTACTTTTCTTCCCCGTGTTTCTGTCAAGGCACCCGGAATGTATTGCATTGCATCAATCAATGTAACCGCTCCCTGCTTTTCAATTTCCACCGCACTTATCCTTGAAATTGCCGTTGCTACAGAAAGAGGTTCCCGAACAATGGAAGTATCTTTTGAAATAAGAAATTGATGACCGATTACATCCACATTTCCCAATTCCTTAATTGCAGGATCTAATTTAACTTGAAATGCTTCTTCTGCTTTCTGCGGCAATTGTATGGCTACTTTCTTTTTATTGTATCCAACCACCGAAACAATAATTTGGTAACTGCCGGGTTCCAGGTTTCTAATTTCAAAATTTCCTTCGCGATCTGAACTGGTACCAATGTTCGTTCCTTCAATAACAATATTGGCATTACGAATGTATTCGTTGGTTTTTGAATTAACAATCTGCCCTTTAAACGACCCGGTTGATTGTCCGTAAAGGTTTACTGTCAATATAAGTAACACCAGGTGAACCAGTGTCATTTTTATTCTGTTCATATGTAATTAACTAATAAAATAAGAAAGTTCAATAAATTAATTCTGAGTCTACTCCGAGAAATGATTTTAGCCACTAAATCTCAAAAACACAAAATTTCACTAAAACCGATTAATTTGACTTTCAGTCTTTTGTGGATTTTAGTAATTTCGTGTTTTTGTGGCTTTTACTAATTTTTTACTTTTCTGAGTGGACTCAATTCTCAACCATTGAAAATTCCTGTTTGTTTTCCATTAATATTTCAATCCCACTGAGTAGCGGCAAAATATCACTGTTGGGTGAGAGGAGTTTTATATTTAGCTTGTCGTCAATTTTAATCCCTTCAAATGTTTTGGTTATCAATTTATTTTGGCCACCTGCTTCTTTGGCAATATTGAATTCTTTTAACGCGGCATCTCCCTGAATATCAACATTAAATACCCTGCTTTCCTCTTTAGCATTTTCAATTTCAGCAAAATATAATATTACCGTATAAAACGCATTTGCCATTTTTTCTTTTGAAAGTGTTATGTCAATTTCCTGTACGCCGTTTATTGCAGAAGCAGCAACAAAAGTATGGTCATTGGCTTCAATATTAAATGAATTTGTACGAATGTAACCGATTTTATTGTCAGATGAATTGTTACTTAGTGTTCTGTGCTGAATAATTAAAGACGTATCAGAAGTTACGAACTTAACATCCACAGGAACATCGGGACTTCTACCACCCACACTAGGATAATCGAGCCACAAAGTGTTGTTGTTTGCAACTCTGTCGCCAGGTGCTCCAAAATTAATTCCCAACTGTTGAACCGGTTTTCCACTCCAATCCGATTCATTATTCGTCCAAAATTCAAGGCGAGGCATATAAACAAACGAGAGCGAGGTTTGATTTTGATACGAACATTGGCAGGTACGTGTATAGTCGGGAGCATTTAACACTCCGTTTGCAGCAATTAGATTTGAGGTACAACCTGATTTAAAACCTCCGAGATTTCCAGTGCCACCATTCGTTCTTAAGTCATAAAAACCTGCCGCACCAGAACGAAACGAAAGGAGATTTTCGCTGGCAATAACATAGTTACAACCATAAGTTCTGGTATATTCCCAAACAACTTCTTCTCCTGTTATTGGGTCAATTCGATTAATTATATTCCCTGTTTTCAAATCATAAGCATGATTTTCAACAATAATTTTTTCTCCATGAATAATCGGAGGATTATTATACTCTATTTTTTTATCCCAGATAATTTTTCCGTCTGAAGCGCGGTGGGCAATCATTCGTTCTCCCGGCTCGCCACTTACCATATCGCGCGAAGGGCGGGTAGCCTGAAGAACAATATCGTACTCTTTGCTATAACTAAGCCAGCTACCAAATGCATCCGTTTTATTCTGCCAGATAGTATCGCCTGTTTCAATATTAAGGGCCGTTAAAGAGAAATCACCATCCAGCTCGATACCACGCCGCGAAAGCAAATTCAGCATTGCAGCAGGCAATTTATCGAGAACATAAATCACATTCTCGCTTGAAGTAATTCCGTTATGAAGAAATCCATAATTTGATTTAGTCTTCCACTTCATTTTAAAATCATGACTATCAGCCACTACTAATTCAGCGCTTGCACTCAAGCCATATTCCGACATTCCTCCGGTTCGTTCTTTTTTAGCTTCAATAAGTTCAATAAAGATATCGACTTCTTCTTTGGACTTTAAGTTCTTTTTAATTTGGGTTGAGAATTTTGCAAAATTTGCTCCCGTAATCAGGTTGTTTCCCGAAACGCCCAAATAGGCACATTGCGCACTGCCTGGCATCCACATGGTTTTTACTATTTCTCCGGTTTCAATATCCAGCACCTGGCACGAAATTCCTTGTGCAACATAAACTAAATCGGGTGTTACTATAAAGTTTGTTCCCCGTGAATTTACTCCCGGAATATGTTCCTGATTATATCGAGGCATCAGCGGATCATCGACATACGATTCATTATAATAAACACCAAAATTATTAAGTGTTTTAAATTCCTTTTTCCAAAGCACTCTACCTGTATAAACATCTCTTGCACTGAGACAATTGATACCTTCAATAATTAATTTTCCATCCATAATTTGTTCCGGTGGCCCATGTCCGTGCCGTGGAAGTACATCCATATTTGAATTTCCTCCAAACCAAAGAACACCCAGCGGAAGCTTTACAAGTTCATCGTCAGATTTGACCGTATTTGCAATACTTCCGAATAAATGAGTCCAGTTTGCTGATCCTTTTGGTGCACCTTCCTTCGAAAGCAAAACAAAATTGGGATTACTATTTAAAACTGTTAATCCTTCAATAGAACCTGTTTCTGTAGAATTTAAAATATTTGCAAGACTCTCATTTTTACCACCAATCCATATTTTACCTCCAAACGGGTGGGTTGAGGTGTGAACTTTTTCAAGCAAGATTTTTGCCGATTCAGAAGTATAATTGTCAATGTCTTCTATTATGATTAACGAAGAAAAATAGGGAGCAAAGTCCATGTCTTCCGGAGTATTTTGCAAAAAAGCGACTTTGCTGGCTTTGAACCCCATTTCGTCAAATTCTCTTCTCAGTTTGTCAATTTTTGATGCATCGGAATCGACAGCAACAATTGAAAGATTTGATTTTTCAGCTATTGCAGCAAGAAGTTTTGGGTCGTTTACACCAATATAAATGGCGTAACCTTCTTTTACTTTTGTTTCATTCAGAATCTCATCAGCTTTATTATAAGTTGATTGAGAAATCTTTATTTTACTTGAATTGAGAAAAATATCAACTTCTTCCTTTGGAACGACAGCACCAAAGGCCATGATCTTTCCTTCGAGTGTAACAGCGAATATTTTACCATTTGCAGCAATTAACCTCCCTATATTTCCATCAACTTCTTTTTCCCATAAAACCGTTGGCTCACTATTTTTATTTAATTGAATGGCAGATAATTTATTTTTACCTCCTGCAAACAAACAAGAACCAGCTTGTATTAAATCGCCGGAAGCATCAACAGGCAGTGACCATAAAATTTCATCTGGATTTTTCGGGTTTCTTGCAACCACAGATTCGCCTGAAAAATAGAAATTTTCCTCATCCAGAACCGGGTATTTTTCTAATATTTGGGAAACCCTTTTGCCATCTTCACACCCATAAATAAATGTATTTCTATCGCGATGATGATTTACAAAGTAATCGCCACGAGTGCAAACAAAAGCCCCTCCGCTTTTGTTGTATTCAGCTATAAAATAATAATTTAATTCGCCTGTTTTGCGGTTAAAACATCCGGGCACCGAACGTCCTCCCGGAATAAACAGATAATCATCATTCAGAGCCATTGTTCCCTGTGGCGCAATTCCCGCAAATGAATAAGCATTGTGTGGTTGCTTCATATAATCCGAACTGGTACCATCATTTTTCCAGACAAGCTCTCCACTTTTTGCATCAATGGCATAAATAAATGTCCCCATCGACGGCCAAATACTTGCCGCAAAGTAGGCAACGCCATCATCAACCACAACACCACCACGAGCCGGCCAGGTAGAAATAAGGCGCTTATTTCCCAACAATTTTCTGTCTGCAGGACCACCTCTGAATTTCCAATTCAATTTCCCCTTTTCGGCAGATAGACAGTACAAATAACCATCGTCGCTTGTAAAATAAATGTTGTTGTTACTATACGAAAGTGGCATACGAACAGGACCGTCGGCATAATACGTCCATATTTCTTTTCCGGTTGTGCTGTTAATTGCTACTACTTTGTCCTGATCGTTGAATCCAATATATAAAACATTACCTACTGCAATCGGTTCAAATACTTTATCAAACTGCATTAAATCATGATTTAACGGATCGTCCCAAACCATTTCCCGGGGAGAGTAATGCCTTGTCCATTGCAAATGTAAATTGGCTGGTAATTCTTCCGGGCTCGAAGCAGTTCTTCCGGCATCGTAACGCCACATGGGCCAGTCTTGCGCCGAGATTGAAGTAGCATAAACCAGAATTGCTAAAATAAAAAATCCTTTAAAAATGAAATTTTTCATTACTGATAGTCTTTAGTTGATTCGTTGACAAAAATAGTAATTAATGTTAGATATTAATTAAGATAGAATGCGTTTTTGCCAGTTATTCTGCAGAGTGTATTTTTTTTGATCGCTGGATATCCATTGAGCTAGTTTTTTAGATTTTTCCCCATCTCAAGGTAAATTACTCTATCTGCTTTTTTGCTTACATCCATATCGTGGGTAACCAATAAAATTGTACCACCCGAACTTTTAAAATCAGCCAAACAATTCATCACTATTTCAATGTTTACCGGATCGAGATTGCCGGTAATTTCATCGGCCAAAAGAATTTTTGGGTTGAAAAGCAAAGCTCTGGCTAAAGCTGTGCGTTGTTTTTCTCCCGCACTTAATTCGGATGGAATATGGTGTAAGCGGTCTTTTAATCCCAACGAATCAATAAGTTCGATTACCTCATTATCCGGAATAGCAAATTTGTTTGCAAGCATCGGAACTTTTACATTTTCCAAAATAGTTAAGTATGGAATAAGATGATATTGCTGAAAAACAAAACCGATATTATTTGCCCTAAAAACGGATCGTTGTTCGGGTGTCAAATCATAAATATCCACATTGTTTATTATAATTTTTCCGGAAGTTGGTTTCAATAATCCTCCGGCCGCGAGTAACAGTGTTGTTTTCCCGCTTCCACTGGCACCACTTACAACAACAAATTCCCCTTCTTCTGCATTTAAAGAAACCTCGTCCAAAGCAAGGATAGTCTGGTTTTCCGTGATGTATTTTTTTGTTATGTTTTTTAATTGTATCATCTGTCAAATGTAGCACTTCCAAATAATAATCAAAAAAAATAGTAATGCCAGCACATAAACAATTTACAATCCATTACATCATCCGGTAACAACTTTATGTTCCCGACCGTCTTGAAATCATGAGGAAAACACAGGTTTATTGACAATGGTCTCAAAATCATTTGCTTTAACATCAGTTATTTGGCGGGTAATTAAGAGAACTTCGTTACCGTTGAATAAAATAATTTAACTTTGCACCCTGAATTCTAAAACAGAAATTATGAAGGCATTTGTTTTTCCCGGACAGGGAGCACAGTACCCGGGAATGGGAAAAGATTTATACGATAATTCGATAGAAGCAAAAGTTTTGTTTGAAAAAGCGAACGATATTTTGAGTTTCGATATTACTAAAATTATGTTTGAGGGGACGGTTGACGATTTGAAAGAGACCAAAGTAACTCAACCTGCCATTTTCTTGCATTCGGTTCTATTGGCAAAAACAATAAAAGATTTTAAACCCGATATGGTTGCGGGCCACTCTCTTGGTGAATTTTCTGCTCTCGTCGCAAATGGTACATTAACTTTTGAAGATGGATTAACACTGGTTTCGAAACGTGCCGTGGCAATGCAAAAAGCTTGCGAAATTGAATCTTCTGCAATGGCCGCAATTGTAGGATTAGCCGACGATGTAGTGGAAGAAGTTTGTAGTTCAATCGACGAGGTGGTTGTGCCGGCAAATTATAACTGTCCCGGACAATTGGTAATTTCAGGTTCTATTGCAGGAATTGACAGAGCATGCGAAATATTAACTGAAAAAGGAGCAAAACGAGCCATTAAATTGGTTGTTGGCGGAGCATTCCACTCCCCATTCATGGAACCAGCCCGCAAAGAATTGGCAGCCGCAATTGAAGCAACTACTTTTAGTACACCAACTTGTCCCGTTTTCCAAAATGTAAATGCAGAGCCGGTTTCCGACCCCACTGTAATTAAAGAAAATTTAATTTTGCAGTTGACTTCTCCTGTAAAATGGACACAAATTGTACAAAATATAATTGCCGCTGGTGCTACTTCGTTTACAGAAGTTGGTCCGGGGAAAGTGTTACAGGGTCTCATAAAAAAAGTTGATCGACAAATGGTAACTTTTGGAGTGAATAGCTTCGAAGGATAATAGGATTTCTAATGTAAGAAACCCGCATCGTCGAGACAATAATTTTAAAAATGCCATCTCTATATGTCGTAAAATAGAGGTGGCATTCTTTTTTAACCAACCTGTGCCGGTTCCCATTCCCCAACAAAACCACATGATTATTTTTGTATTAAGTGTTTAATTGGTCACCAATAATACCTTTTATATTGCATCTTAACATCCTGTGGTATTGCTTGATATGGCCAACAACCGGTTCTATTCCTACTCTGTCCATGAAGCGTTTTCTTGCTTTTTGTTTTTGGAATTAAGTAGTTTCTTTTTTCGGAACAGATGGCGATATTATTTCAGTACCATTAACATTATTTTTGCCTCCATATCCCCGGTCTACAATTCCTGTTCTGGGCCTGCTATCTGTTAAATATTCGGTCTGTTTTAAATGTTCTTCAAGTGTATGTCCATCGTAAGAATTATTCTCAAATTTCTGGTATAAGTTTGACGCAATGTGATTCCCTCTTGTTTCGCTATTTTATTTACTTTCTCAATTATGCGTTTATGTAATTTTTCGTTGGTTCGGCAAAGTGATGTTTTTTTCTTGTATGGTACTGTCAATTAATAATTCTTTTTCCTGAGCCTCTTTACCAAATAGCTGAACAGATACTTTCAATAATTTTTCTGCACCTTACTTTTCCAATACGGTTTCTAAAATGTATAAACTCTATCGGGTCAAAGGACTTTTGGGTTTGAAAAACTTTCGCTCCGATAAAATACTGCCAATATAGGTTTTCAATCCATCGGTCAACTATAGCTTCATCAATTAAATTATAAATGTGTTTTAGTAATAGTAACCCTACCATTCTGCGGAGAGGAACCGAGGGGCGTCCTATCTCAGAATAATAAACTAAAAACGCTTGCTCTATCGAACCCCAATCTATTTGCCCGATAAAATACATAATTCATGCTCAAAATTGATGAACCTTTTCAAGGGCGTATCAAAAATATTTAACTGTGGTGTTTTATCTTGTTTTCCAACGATATCTGCAAGCTTTTTGATTAAAATACATATTTGCTTGTAAATTCAGAAACTCATCAAAAGAGGTTATCAATTGGTTATCAATAGTGTAATGTGTTTATAAGAATTGTCTATTTATCCTAAGAAAAATTCATTCCCACCTTAAAAATGGATGTTGCGAAAGCCAGGAATTAAAATAGCGAAAATCTTCGCTCACCTCTTTTGCTATCCAGGTTGGCAAATCTACTTGCTGGTCTTCATCTTCCAATTCAACCTCTGCTAAAACCAATCCTTCGTTATTACCTTCGAAAACATCAATCTCCCACAGAAGCCCGCATTTTTCTTCCAAATAACGTATCTTCTCAATCGGAAAATCCAAACATAATTTCATTAATTCCTTAGCTTCGTTAATTGGTATTTTATATTCCAGTTCAATTCGCTTAATTCCGTGCGATTTCCCTTTAATCGTAAGGAATGCCTCATCACCAACAATCCTTATCCTCACCGTGCGTTCCGGGTCAACCGATAAATACCCCTGTTTTATTTTATTACCCTCTCCAACAGGCTTCCAGTTTTCTATATTAACCAAGAATTTGCGTTCAATTTCGTACATAACTACTATTTAAAATGGTAAAGATAATCGTTTAGAAAAATTGACATATTAGATACAAAACATTTTTAATCTATTTTAAATGAAGAATACATTCGAACTATTACTATTTTTAGCTTCAATAAAAACAAAAAACTTACCTCGATATGATTTCAAGAGAAGAAGCCTTAAAAATTTTACAAGAAAATGTTAATGCAGAAAACATGCTTAAACACAGTTATGCATCAGAAGCAGTACTTCGCGCTTTGGCAGAACGACTAAATAGAAATGTGGACGAATGGGGAATTGCCGGACTTTTACACGATGTTGACGTGGAAATTACTAATGCAGACCCAAAAACCCATGGACCTCACGCGACAAATATTCTAAAGGGTAAAGTTACCGACGAAATGCTGGATGCCATTGTAATGCACAACGAAATGGCAACCGGAAAAGAAAGATGCACTGAGTTCCAACATGCATTGGCAGCCGGAGAAACAATTACCGGATTAATTACTGCAGTCACTCTTGTTTACCCCGATAAAAAGATAGCAAGTGTTAAAACCAAATCGGTTACTAAACGAATGAAACAAAAAGCGTTTGCAGCTTCGGTTAACCGTGAACACATTCTCGAATGCGAAAAAATTGGCATTCCACTCAATGAATTTGCTGAGCTTTCGGTAAATGTGATGAAAGAGATTAGCGATGTTTTGGGATTATAATATTTAAATCTTCAATATAGATTAAATTCAAATTGCGTCATTTAACAACATATTTTTTTTCCGTTCAATTAGTTTATTAAATTTGACCAACATACAAATCTAACAATCAATTCCTTGTACAAAATACAATTAGTATTGATTTAACTTAATTATTTGGAAACTCAATTGGCAGTTAAAAATAATATTATTGAAAAGACCAACTCAAAAATGGAGGAGGTCTTTCTAGTTTAATACAACCCATTTAGTAGAGACAATAATAGAAAAATCCTTGCTAAATAAGTGCTTATACAAACCCGATAATAGATATATAAAATACTATGGTCAGAATCAAATTATCATTAATGCTTTTTCTTCAATGCATGATGTATGCAGTTTGGTGGGTTCCGTTAGCGGCCTACTTAACCAATCTGGATGTAGGAAGCGTTCAAAAAGCTTTAATTATTAGTTCCATGGCCATTGGTTGTATGGCATCACCTGTAATAGGCATGCTTGCCGACCGGTTTTTTGCAGGTCAAAAAGTTCTTTTTAGTTTGAATATTATAAATGCGGTGATGTTGTTTATGGCCGGCACAACAAATAATCCTGATATACTATTTATTTGTTTACTCATTGCAATGCTGGGTTATATGCCATCGTGGGGTTTAACAAGTTCAATTGCAATGAGACACCTCCCCTCCGAACAATTTCCAAAAGTCCGGGTTTTCGGCTCAATTGGATGGGTAGCTTCCGGATTATTCAGTATCTTCTTTATAAAATTTCTAAACATCGATTTCGACGGAACAAATATTCCATTTTATTGCGGAGCCGGTGTAAGCCTTTTTGCAGCATTCACAAACCTTACTTTACCCAATTCGCCTCCGATGGCAAAAGGGCAAAAAGTATCGCTAATGGATGCTTTTGGATTGGGAACAGTTCAATTAATGAAAGATCGGAATTTTGCCATTTTTATTATTTTCTCATTTTTTGCAATGATTCCCTTTGCCATGTATTTTTCTTATTTCTCAGAATTTTTATTGAATATAAATACAAAATATATCTCAGTAACCATGAACTAGGGTGTACTTGCTGAAATGGGATTTTTATTACTAATTCCATTTGCAATTAAAAAATTCGGATTACGAAAAGTTATGATATTCGGATTAGTTGCCCTTGTTGTACGTTACTTGTCTTTTTACACAGGTGGTGTTATCAACCAAAGTTGGATGTATTACATAGGAATTTTAATTCATGGATTAATATTTGGATTTTTCTATGTTGGTGGACAAATTTATATCGATAAAAAAGCACCAGCAGAATTAAAATCACAGGCACAGGGATTTATATTTCTGGTAACTTTTGGATTGGGACTTTTGGTTGGTAATTTTATTAGCAGCGAAATCATAAACTATTATTCAAGTGAAGTCGGTTATAACTGGAACGCCATTTGGGGCATAACGACTTTGTCTTCCATTGCAATTCTGCTCCTTTTTATGTTGCTTTTTAAAAATAACGATGAAGCTTTGCAAAAAAGTAAATAACTGAGTGAACTCATATTTGGCAGAAAGTGAGAAAAGAAGCTTCCAATAATAAGAACCGAAAAGTGAAACAATTAGTACCAAATTCAAACAATTATGAACTTTAACTATTAAATTTCGAAGAAAAACACACAATTTGATTTTAATTCGTTTTTGTTTTTAAATAATCTTTTTACATTTGTCGCAGTTATATTAAAAGTATGAGATTTATATCTATAAATATTCTAGTCCTTCTGGTTGTCATTCTTAGATTTTCTGAGGAAGGTTAGTTATTATGTAGATTTAAAAATATTTACAAGCCTTTCTCGAAAAATGAGAAAGGCTTTTTTAATGAAAAACAAATAATAAAAGACATAGCAGTATGCAAATACCATTAAGAAGTAACACAACCACACAAGGCCGGAGAATGGCTGGCGCCAGAAGCCTCTGGAGAGCCAACGGAATGAAAGAAGAACACTTCGGAAGACCCGTTATTGCCATTGTAAATTCGTTCACACAATTTGTTCCCGGACACGCTCATTTACATAATATTGGGCAACACGTTAAAAATTTAATTGAAAAGCAAGGTTACTTTGCTGCCGAGTTTAATACCATTGCCATCGACGATGGAATTGCTATGGGACACGACGGAATGTTGTATTCTTTGCCTTCGAGAGATGTAATTGCCGACAGTGTAGAATACATGTGTAACGGGCACAAAGTAGATGCAATGGTATGCATTTCGAACTGCGATAAAATTACACCGGGTATGTTAATGGCTGCCATGCGTTTAAATATTCCGGCAGTTTTTGTTTCGGGTGGACCAATGGAAGCCGGTGAAGTTGACGATAAAGCGCTCGACTTGGTGGATGCAATGGTTATGGCAGGCGATGACTCTGTTAGTGATTCGTATTTGGCTCAGGTCGAACAAAATGCTTGTCCAACCTGTGGTTCATGCTCGGGTATGTTTACAGCAAACTCGATGAATTGTTTGGCTGAAGCCATAGGATTGGCACTTCCGGGCAACGGAACAATTGTTGCCACCCACTCAAATAGAAATAAACTTTTCGAAGAAGCAGCAGAGAAAATTATCACTGCAACAAAAGCATATTATTTCGAAGGAGATGAATCTGTTCTTCCAAGAAGTATCGCAACCCGCGATTCGTTTTTAAATGCCATGAAACTTGACATTGCAATGGGGGGTTCAACCAACACTGTTTTGCACTTATTGGCCATTGCTCACGAAGCTGAAGTTGATTTTACAATGAAAGATATCGACCAACTTTCGCGCATAACACCAAATTTGTGTAAAGTGGCTCCAAGTTCAGATTATCATGTTCAGGATGTAAACCGCGCTGGTGGAATACTTGGAATTTTAGCCGAACTCGATCGTGCGGGATTGATGGAAACATCGGTAAGCCGAATTGACGGACGAACGCTGGCTGAAGCAATTGCAGCATACGACATTAAAGGAGAGAAAGTTAGCGAAGATGCAATTCAACGTTACAAATCAGGTCCTGGTGGAGGTAGGAACCTGGTTATGGGTTCGCAAAGCAATTCATACAAAGAACTGGATGACGACCGCAAAAATGGTTGTATCCGTGATTTCGAACATGCTTATAGTAAAGATGGCGGTTTGGCTATCCTTTTTGGAAATATTGCTGAAAACGGATGTATTGTAAAAACAGCAGGTGTCGATCCATCAATTTTTAAATTCACTGGAACAGCAAAAGTTTTTAATTCACAAGACGAAGCTGTTAATGGTATTTTAGGCAGTACGATTCAAAAAGGCGATGTGATTGTAATTCGTTACGAAGGACCAAAGGGTGGACCCGGAATGCAAGAAATGCTCTATCCTACGTCTTACCTGAAATCGATGCAACTGGATAAATATTGTGCACTAATAACCGATGGACGTTTTTCGGGTGGGACTTCCGGGCTTTCAGTCGGTCACGTTTCTCCAGAAGCAGCAGGTGGCGGTGCAATTGGATTAATTCAGAATAACGACAAAATTGAATTTGACATTATAAACCGTTCTGTAAATCTTCTAGTTTCCGACGAAGAATTAGCAGAACGTAGAAAAACTGAAGAAGCAAAAGGAAAAGAAGCATTTACTCCTGTCGGAAGGAAAAGAAACGTTTCGAAAGCACTAAAAGCTTATGCCAGTTTGGTATCTGCAGCAGACAAAGGAGCAGTTAGATTGATTGATTAATGAAAATAAAGGTGTCATTTCGAGGAAGTATGACTGAGAAATTTGCGAATTGAAACATATTTCTCCTTTCAGTATAAATGACAATAAAAAATAATAATAATAATAATAATAATAAATAAACAGATAGAAGCTCAAGGCTTAAGGCCTAAAGCTCATAGCTAAATTTCACAAAAATGACGACAAAAAAAGTTACCGGTTCGCAAGCATTAATTCTTTCGTTAATAGAAGAGGGAGTTGATACCATTTTTGGCTACCCTGGTGGAGCAATTATGCCCATATACGATGCTTTGTATGATTTCGACAAAGAAGTAAAACACATTTTAACACGGCACGAGCAAGGAGCTGTGCATGCCGCTGAAGGATATGCAAGAGTAACCGGCAGAGCTGGTGTATGTTTTGCAACTTCGGGTCCAGGAGCAACAAACCTGATGACAGGAATAGCAGATGCAATGATCGATTCAACTCCGTTGGTTTGTATTACTGGTCAGGTAGCGTCTCCCTTGTTGGGAACCGATGCTTTCCAGGAATCGGATGTGGTTGGTATGTCTATTCCGGTTACAAAATGGAATTACCAAGTTACGAGTGCTGAAGAAATTCCCCAAGTAATTGCGCAAGCATTTTATATTGCACAATCTGGCCGACCCGGACCTGTTTTAATCGATATAACAAAAGATGCTCAGTTTGGTGAGCTTGATTTCAAATACGAGAAATGCAAAAAAATACGTAGTTACGTTCCGGAAACTCCGGTTGATCCTTTCAAAATAAAGGAAGCGGCTGAATTAATTAATGCGGCAAAAAGGCCATTGGTTTTATTCGGACAAGGAGTAATTATTGGCAATGCAGAAGAAGAATTTAAAACCTTTATTGAAAAAACAGGAATTCCTGCAGCATGGACATTACTCGGACTGTCGGCTTTACCTTCCGACCATATTCTAAATGTTGGAATGCTGGGAATGCATGGAAATTATGGCCCTAACTTTTTAACCAACGAAGCCGATGTTATTATTGCAGTTGGAATGCGTTTCGACGACCGTGTAACAGGAAAAGTAAGTGAATACGCTAAAAAAGCAAAAGTCATTCACCTTGAAATAGATCCGGCAGAAATAGATAAAATTATAAAAGCAGATGTTGCGGTTTTAGGTAATTCAAAAAAATCACTTAAAATGCTCACCGATAATGTAAATAAAAACAGCCACAACGATTGGGTTGCCCGATTCCGTGATTGCGATTATACTGAAAATGAAAAGATAATTCATAAAGAATTATTCCCCGAAAAACCCGGTCTAACAATGGGTGAAGTAATTCGCATTACTGCCGATAAAACCAATCATGAAGCAATTTTGGTTAGCGATGTTGGTCAGCACCAAATGATTGCTTCACGGTATTTTAAATTTAGAAAATCAAAGAGTAATGTAACTTCCGGTGGACTTGGAACAATGGGATTTGCCCTACCAGCAAGTGTAGGAGCACAGTTTGGAGCCCCCGACAGAACCGTTGTTGCAGTAATTGGCGATGGAGGTTTTCAAATGACTATTCAGGAATTAGGAACCATTGCACAAAATAAACTTCCGGTAAAAATAATTATTCTTAACAACAATTTCCTTGGAATGGTACGTCAATGGCAACAGATGTTTTTCGAAAAAAGATACTCATTTACCGAATTGCACAACCCCGATTTTATTATGATTGGCAAAGGGTTTGGAATTGAGGGTCACAAAGTTGTTGCTCGCGAAAATCTGGATGATGGAATCCAAAAAATGCTCGATCATAAAGGACCTTATTTACTGGAAGTGCTTATAGAAAAAGAAGATAATGTATTCCCAATGATACCAACTGGAGCATCAGTTTCGGATATACTTCTTGAACATTAACAGTTTAAAGTTTAACGTATTTAAAACAAATAAAATGAAACAAGAATTTATAATAACCGTTTACTCTGAAAATCATATAGGATTATTAACACGTACCACAATTGTATTTACACGCCGAAAAATCAACATTGAGAGTTTAACAGTTTCAGAATCAGCAATTCCAGGTGTTTTTAAATTTACCATCGTAATCAAGGAGACTAAAGAACAAACGATTAAAGTAGTTAGCCAAATTGAAAAACAAGTTGATGTTTTAAAAGCATTTTACCATACCAACGATGAAATGATTTATCAGGAAATTGCTCTTTACAAGGTTCCTATCGCTGCCCTTTACGATAGCGATAAAGTTGAAAAAATTGTAAGAAAAGCAGGGGCAAGAATTCTCGAAATAACAAGAGAATACGTTGTAATTGAAAAAACCGGACACAAAGAAGAAACACAAGGACTTTTCGAAGAACTAAATGAATTCAAAGTTATGCAGTTTATTCGTTCGGGGCGAGTGGCTATAACACGCGACCCAATTGAACGACTTTCAGAATTCCTAAAGGAGAGAGATGCGTTTTTAGATAGTATGGATTAATTTAGACACTATAAAATAATAAAAAACCTGTCAGGGAAATCCAGACAGGTTTTTTTACAATTGGCCTCATTACAATTTCATAATTTTATCTGCCAATCCCGATTCCGTTCTAATAAAACACACAAACATCAATCAAATCCTGAAGACCTAAATAAAACAATTATTATAATTATTTTAGTCGAATTAAAATTTAGGATGAAACAAACAATTACATATAAAATTTTATTTGGACTATTACTGCTAGTCATTTCGACCTATACAAATGCAGAGGGTTGGAAAAAAAATAAATCCATTCAACATTTCAAAACAAAAGATATTTCTTTCGATTATTCATGTTCCTCAAACGTTTTAAATCTACACAACGACTCCATTCATAAATTCAATTTTAAATATCCCGACAAAAAACGAGGACTAAATCCATTTATCGCCCCTACCCTTTTTATTTCGGCTGGAACTGCATTGCACTTTTCAACCGATGCAAAAGAAAATTTCCAAGGTTGGATGCAAGACAACTTTACATACTCAGGAAACGTTGACGATTACATTAAATATGCGCCGTTAGCGGCAGTTTACTCGTTAAATGCTCTGGGAATTAAAGGAGAAAATAATTTTGGAAACCGAACTGCTCTTGCCCTTAAAAGTATTTTACTGAATGATCTGATTGTTAGCAGCTTAAAAACCTGGACCAATTCGAAACGCCCCAACGGAGGTATGCGTTCCTTTCCATCAGGACATACCTCATTCGCTTTTGCCATGGCGCATTTTATGCACAAAGAATATGGTGAAATTAGCAAGTGGTATAGCATTGGCGCATATACTTGCGCTACAACAGTTGGAATTATGCGGGTTGCAAAAAATGCACACTGGATTTCGGATGTGATTGCCGGAGCAGGATTTGGTATTCTTTCAACCGAAATAGTTTATCTCACCCATCTTTACAAATGGGATAACAAGCATATAAAAAACTTTGACATTTTCCCATTTAAGATGGGCAAACAAAAAGGAGTTACCCTGGTTTACAATTTTTAAAAATAAGATAAACAATATACTAAGAACCAATAAAATCCTCACGAATAGGATTAAAATTATCCACCAAACGAACATTTTTAGTTAGTAATTTTACCGTGTGCATTTTGTTCGAAGGAACGGCAAATATATCGCCGGCTTTTAAATGCTGGTCTTTTTCGCCTTCGCAATAAAAAATTATTTCACCCACTGCAACATAAGAAGTTTGTTCGTGTGGGTGCGAATGCGGAGGCTCCGGCTCATCCCATGGACCATTGCTAAAATCGATTAAAACCGTCATTAAATTATTCGTACTAATAATTTTTCGTCGTAATCCTTCTTTAACTATTTCGTATGGAACCTGGTCGAATTTTAAAACTGCCATAGAGTAAATATTAAATTAATTTTAGCGATGAAAGTTATATAAAGAAAAATAACAAAATTAAATTCATGCAATAAAAAGATACAATTTTTTTAGTTCATTCTATTTTTTATGGTCAAAGAAGGGCAAATATGGGGAAAATTTTCCTTTAGAAATTTTCTTTTCTGTCGCATTATTCAACAAAATACTAATCCCCACCGACATGGAAAACGATTTATTTTTAGCCGGATGATATACTGCAAACAGATTGTCGGTAACAGCAAACACTTGCCAGGATTTACCTTCCCATTGAAATCCGCCACCAACAGTAATTGAATTAAACCCGTACAAGTTTACATTCTCAAACACCGATAAATTACCTTTCTTTTGTAATGCGCTAACGGTAAATATATTTAACATTGAATTTTTATAAAAAGCCGTTTGATTGCTTAGGCCCCCTGCAAAAAGATCCGAAAAATAGTATTGATAATGAAATGAAGTTTGGGGAACCAAGCCCTGTACAAATCGCGCAGTGTCTGCTACCGGACGATATACATTGCGAATACTGTCTTTCGTTTCGAGAATTAAATTAAACGGATCGATGTACCCCAATCCTATTTTACTGTCGATTGAATTTGAAATATCAAAGCCCCGAAACGTATAACTGGCATCTTGTTTAATGTTCATTGCATTTGGCCGAAACCAAATTGCACCCAAATTATTGGCACTTGCCGACAGCCAACTTCTTTCATTCAAATGAATGGTTGCTCCTAAATCGATTGCGAGACCCGGATTATGAAAAAAACCCAAATATTTCCCCAAAGCATTGTCACCAATCACGCGCAAAATCCGATTCTCGACATTCAATTCCAAAGGCAAAGGCAACGAAATCCGACCGGAACCACTAGAAGTTAATTCCACTGCATCGCCACTTTCTGATGTATTAATTCCATAGTTCCAATTTTCCATTTCTGCATAAATAATTCCAAACAAAAGCTTCCCCCGAACGCCAACATTTACTTTCTCATTTAAATTTTGTGCATAACCAACTGCAAGTTCTCTGTACTCAATACCTGAATAATTAATGTTATCCGTATTGTAACTTTTGTAACTCGAAGAAACATTTCCGTTATCGAGAAACTCCATTGCGCTAATGTTAAAACTTAATGCCGACTGCACCTGATCTTTCAAATAAAAACTAATTCTTCCATTATCAGTCGGAATTCCAACAAATACCAGGGGAATTGAGATCCAATCTTTTAGTGTACTTATTGAATTTCCCGTTTCGTAAAAATTATTGATATCTAAAACCATCTTTCCCGACGGAGATTTAACAATAAGATCTGAAATTTTAAAGTTCCCATTATTTCCGATGGTAGCACCGGCTAACCCCGGAATAGCAATTACCACAGCATTGTCGTTTCGCATGTACGATGGATTTAACATTTGGGATTGAAAATTATCCTGCAACATAAACATTGATCCCGTGGCTTGCGAAAATGCAAGCTTGCTCAAAATACCATTTAACATAAGGAAAGACAGGAGAATATATAGAATTTTAAATCTCATAATTTTCATCTTTCCCTTGAACTTCTCCGTATAAAAGAATCGATATTTCTACCGGATAATTAGCTAAAAAGGTGTCGGTTGTGTTTATCAATTCAGAAGAATTAAACCACGTAGTAAATGCAACTCTGTTACCCACTGTAAAACTTTCCAGTTGTTGGTCGCTAAGCGTTACAGAATGAATTGTTTCAACAGGAATAAAACCAGCACCTTCTGAAATGGCTGGGGCAAAAGGTGGCGGTAAAACAGATATCCCAAATTGGAATGGGTTTGTTTTATCGAAAAATTGCATTTGAAAATTTAGCGGAAACGGACAACCATTTGAAACGGTAAATTCTAAACGAACCGAAGATAAACTATAATTTCCTTGAATTAAAAAACTAAAACTATCGATAATTGTGGCTGGTTCAAAAATAATTCTGGAAGGAATACTTATAAATGAATCGTTGTGTAATTTTAAAAATGAGGTTGGTTCAGCACCCTGAAAAATCAATGTATCCCAATCGTGCACCAAGTCAATAAATTCGAGATTACCTCTAAACAAAGGGGAAACTATTTCCATTCCCAAATCTTCTTTCATCTGAATTTCGTTCACTTTGAACTCATCTAAAATACATGAATTACAAGCAAAAATTGCCACTAAAAAAATTCCTACATTCCTTATTCTATTTTGAATCACCCGCATTTTCAAATATATAGTTTCTAACAAAACACAAAAGTAAAAATTCTGGTTGAATGACATCCATCAAAATCATTTCTATTTGTTACATTTGCTACAACTGAAATCATTGAACAGAACTCCTTTACTTCGTCTATGATTACAAATACAATTAAATTGAAAAAGCTGTGGCAAGTTGTTTATACCCGATCTCGAGCAGAGAAAAAGGTACTAGCGGAACTTAAATACAAAAATATTGAATGTTTTCTTCCCTTGCAGAAAAAACTTCGGCAATGGAAAGACCGTAAAAAATGGGTGGAAACTCCCTTAATTTCGGGCTACTGTTTTGTGCATATTTCCAGAGCTGAGTACGATGAGGTTTTGAATACCGATAACGTGGTCTGTTACATAACTTTTGAAGGAAAAGCAGCAATTGTTCCAGATTCCCAAATTAATTCGCTAAAACAGCTAATTGATCAAAATGATTTTGAAATTTCTGTTTCGCAGGAAAATTTCAACACAGGCAAAAAAGTTGAAGTAATTGAAGGACCACTGATTGGACTACGCGGCGAATTAGTACAAACTCGTGGCAAAAACAAATTTATTTTACGACTGATTCAAATTAACAACACTTTTACAGTAGAAATATCTGCCTCTAAACTTAGTTTGTTACCACCTTAGAAATAGTCTAGTAACAAAAAAGAACCGTTCTTTTTTTAACCAATATCTAAATAGAATAAGGCTTCCGCATTTCACGCACAAACAACTTATTCGCTTCCGTATCTCCTTCTACCTCACCGTTTGTTGGATCCCATGTAATTTTTCGTTTTGTACGAATGGCAATATCTGCCATGTGGCTCACACAATCTGAAAGAATAGCTTCATCCAGCGGATTGGTTTCAGGTATTTTCCCGGTAACGACATCAACAAACATTTGCCCCATCGTATTTTCTTCACTTCGAATTGAACCACTGTCATTTTTTGGAAAATCATTAAGCTGTTTATCCAATCCAGGAATATTCGATTGTGCAGAGGATCTACTTAATGAAATCCAACCTTTTGTTCCAAAGAAAGTTGTTCCGTTTCCTTCTTTCACAGTTCTGTAACTCAACATATCAGTTTCCATTGCTAAATCGGTATTGGTAAAATGAAGTTGAATTCCGGATTCATAATTATAATTTACATCCCAACCGCGAATATTATTATACATCCCACCGGGCTTCCAAAAATTACCGGTTCCTTCACAAGAATAGCGGCCATTCATTTTATCTTTTAATGCCCAAATCATAACATCTAAGGGGTGTGCACCCCAACCGCCTAAAAATCCAATACTATAATCATACTGAAACCAGGAACTATTGTTTGTCACCCGCTCGGGACAATACGAATTCAAAGGAGCAGGTCCCGTCCATTTATCATAATCGAAATCATCAGGAACGGGAACTTCAATACAAACCGGCGATTCTACAGGATTGTAACCGGGCGCCCACACTTCTACTTTTTCAACCTCGCCAATTAATCCTTCCTTAATCATATTAATTCCCAATTGCATGTGCCGCATCGACCGCTGCTGCGTTCCGTAATGAAAACGAACATCGTTGGCCTTCAACTCCTGCTCTAATATCTTAAAATTCGGATAACTTAAACCTAATGGTTTCGCCAACATAATATGTTTCCCGGCACGAGCGGCTTTTATTGCTAATAGTATATGCCAGTGATCGGGTGTTGTAATATGTACCGCATCAATTTCATCACGTTCCAGAATCTCTTCAAAGTTTAGATACGATTTGCATTTAGGGGCATTTAATCCTCTCTCTATATAGGAATTGTTAATGTAGTCAGCAGAAGCTTCTCTCCGTTGTTGAAATGTGTCGCATGTTGCCACAGAAAAAGAGGTTTCACACGGTACAAAATAATCTTTCATTTCCGATTGTCCACGCGAACCAACACCAATGTGACCAATTAACAGACGATCGTTAGCACCTTTCCAACTTCCGCAAGCCGGTAAAATAGTAGGAACAATAATTGCGCCTGCTACTCCAACCGTTGTTTTTCCGATAAAATTTCTTCTGGTTAATGATTTCATTGTTCTCGGTTTAGTTTAATTATTGCTTGAAAATACAAATAATAAACTAACTATTAACTACTTAAACTATATTTTAAATACTCAAATAAATAGTTTGAAATTAAATATATATTTATTTACTTTGTACTACAAAGTACTTTTAAAATGAATGAATCAGAAAAACTTCTCAGCGAACTAAAAGAAATTCGTGAAATCATGAACCGCTCCAGCCGATTCCTTTCACTCAGCGGTTTGTCAGGAATTCTTGTTGGATTGTACGCATTTATAGGTGCATCCCTTGCCTACCGTTTGGTTTATATTCAGTTTCCCACCAATTATCAGCAGGAATATGAATTTGTAAACGAGATTATTATTCAACTTTCAGTTGTTGGTATTTCTGTTTTGGTGCTTTCTCTATTCACAATATTTATTCTTACTATAAAACAAGCCAGAAAGGAACAGAAATCCATTTGGGGACCAGGCTCAAAACTTTTGTTGCTTAGTCTTCTAATTCCCTTAAATACAGGGGGTATTCTTATTTTGACATTCATACTTCATGGATATTACGATATGTTAAGTTCAACTTTTCTAATTTTTTATGGACTTGCATTAGTGAATGCTGCAAAATACACACGTGCGGAGATTCTGGGATTGGGAATTGTTGAAATTATTCTTGGTTTAATTGCCGCAATATTTCCGGAGTATGGTTTGTATTTATGGGCTATTGGTTTTGGAGTTCTACACATTATTTATGGATTCATTTTTATTAGAGGTGAAAGCAAAAACACAATTAAGTGAAAAACGTAATCCACGACCTAAATAAAGCATTCGAAAATAAAGTGAGGCTTGGAATAATGGCTGCGTTAACAGTCAATTCGAAGTTAAGCTTTAACGATTTAAAGGAGTTGCTTGAACTTACTGACGGAAATCTGGCCAGCCATTTAAAGGCGCTGGAAAAATCAAATTTTATAACTGTAAATAAATCTTTTATTGGAAGAAAACCAAATACAACATACGAATTAACATCATTAGGCAAATCTGAATTTGAATTGCACCTAAATGCTTTAGAAGAAATAATTAAAAACCACAAGCAATAATTTTTTTTAATATTTACTTTGAATCTCAAAGTTCTTTGTAATAATTAAAAATAAAAAACCATGGAAAAAGAAAAACAAGAAAACATTTTAGATCGTGTTGGATTAAGTTTTCATCGCACATTGTCGTTTAAACTTATAACCATTGGACTTCTGGTATTAATTCTTTTAATACCAAAAATGATGATCCTGTCGCTAATTACTGAACGCAGTATAAATGCTGAAATTGCAACAAATGAAGTAATGAACAAATGGTCTAACAACCAAGTAATTACAGGCCCTATTCTAACAATCCCCTTCAACACCAGTGTCTATAACGAAATGGAGAATTCGTTTAAAGAAGTAATTCATACCGCTACATTTCTTCCTAAAAATTTAGACATTAAAGGAGAAATAGTTCCGAACAAACTATATCGAAGTATTTATGATGTAGTGGTTTACACGTCGGATATTGTTCTGGAAGGCAATTTTGAAGTACCCGATTTTAGTAGTCTAAACATTGAAGAAAAGGATATTTTGTGGGAAAATGCACAAATACAATTGGCGATAAGCGACCTAAGGGGAATAACCGAAGAAGTTGCCCTTAACTGGAACCAATTGAAAACTATTTTTTCTCCGGGAATGAAAAAGTCAGCAATCGGTAGAAGTGGAATTTCAGTTTTGCTTCCCAGTATTTCAGAAAAAGAATTTCCCGGAGATTTTTACATTTCGTTAAGTTTAAAAGGCAGTGAAAATATCATGTTTACCCCAATTGGAGAAAAAACAAATGTTATACTCCAATCAACCTGGAACGACCCCGGTTTTATTGGAAATTTTTTACCTAATACGCGCAAAATAAATGCATCTGGTTTTGAAGCCAATTGGAGCATTCTTCATTTTAACCGAAACTTTCCACAACAATGGTTTGATGGCGGGAACAACTCAGAAATTAGTAATTCAGAAATACACAATTCCAATTTTGGAGTTGAACTGATTACGATGGCCAACCATTATCAAAAAAATACACGCAGTGCCAAATATGCTATTCTTATAATTGTTATAACCTTTATTGTATTCTTTTTGTACGAGGTATTTTCAAAACAGAGAATTCATGTATTTCAATATATTCTTGTTGGCAGCGCCATTACAGTTTTTTATCTATTACTGCTTTCTATTTCTGAACATCTGGGATTTAACCTTGCGTATTTAATTGCTACAACTGCTGTTTTAATTCTGGTATTTTTATATTCCAGAAGTTTTATGTTGAAATTAAAAAACTCAATAGAAATTGCATTTTCACTGGCAGCGTGTTATGCGTTTATATTTGTTTTACTTCAACTTGAATCGTATGCTTTGCTCGCAGGAAGTGTTGGATTATTTATACTTCTGGCCTTACTCATGTTTTTTACACGAAAAATTAATTGGTATAAAGAATAGATAAAAACTGGTTCACTCGTTGACTTTCCGTCACCGAGTGAATTCACTTCAATTTATATATTATTACACCAAAATGTAAAAGTGAATATAATAAATACTCATGCACGATATGGCCGGTAATGGCGACACAACATCAATTAACCACATCCAAATATTCATACTCCAAAGTAATTGTATCTGTATATCCGCGTTTGCCAATATCAATTATAGTCCCCTTAACTGGTAATCCTTCATCATCATACTCATAATTAATTTGGTTTTCAGGTGGAAACGTACTCATAACTGAGCTATAAGAATATGAATAAGTTGGATTATTACCTTGTTTTATACTGCTTGAAATACCAAAATTTCCCAATGATAATCCTGAACAGAGGCATGGATTTACTTTATCATCGTATTCATATTTAACCTGGCTATGAATCATGCCATCACTATCTCCTGTTGCTGAACGAGTAGTTGTTTCAATAGTATTACCTCTCGAATCATACTTATAACTTGTATGGCTTAGCTCTTTACCTTCCCCTGAAAAACCTATTGCCTTGCTAATTCGCCCCCTTGAATATTCGTATTCAGTTCTTTGCACCCATTCATATCCATCACTTAACGATTTAAAATGAACAATTTGAGCAGTTAGTTTTCCATTATTGTAGTATTCGTAGTCCGTTGTAAATTCCCCAAGTATTGTTTTCTCTAACCTGTTTTGAAAATTATAGTAAAAAAGAATTTTGTCGTAGTGTAAATTTGAACCTGCAATTTCTACCTGACTTAAACGTTTCAGGCTATCGTATTTAAAAGTAGTTTCTCTTATAGACTCGCTACTTATCTTTTTTATAGACACTAAAAATTTTGATGGTGATTCAAATAAATCTTGAAAATCATCTTTTACACAAGCAAACAAAAATATCAAACCAAAAAATATAAGGGAAATTAATTTTTTCATTGTGTCTTCAATTTAGTTTTATTTGGAAGATGACTAAAATTATAAAAAAGTTGCGTTCTGAGATACGATGAATTCTATTATTATCTTTGACCAAAATTTTTAAAAGATGAACTCAAAAAAATATTTCCCAAAATTACAAGATATAAACAAAGCAAAAATTAACCTCAACGAAATTATTTTGCACACTCCACTTCAAAAAAATATAAATCTATCGGAAGAATTCCAGGCAAATATTTTTTTTAAAAGGGAAGATTTACAGATTGTTCGATCTTACAAATTGCGGGGAGCTTTCAACAAAATAGCCCATCTTTCCAAAAAGGAATTAGCCAACGGAGTAGTTTGTGCCAGCGCCGGAAATCATGCACAAGGTGTTGCCTATTCGTGCCAAAAGTTAGGAATTAAAGGAAAAATATATATGCCGGCAACTACTCCCAAACAAAAAATAAAACAAGTTAAAATGTTTGGCAAAGAATTCGTTGAAGTAATTTTAACCGGCGACACTTACGACGATGCACATAATGTTGCAAAACAAGATTGCATAAAAACAGGAATGGCTTTTATCCACCCATTTGACGACCCGCGGATTATTGAGGGACAAGCAACTGTGGGTCTGGAAATTTTACAGGATTCAAAAGAAAACATCGATTATATTTTTATCCCGATTGGTGGTGGAGGTTTAGCTGCCGGAGTTGGCGCCTATTTTAAACAAATGAGTCCCAACACAAAAATTATTGGAGTGGAACCTGCCGGGGCACCTTCCATGAAAAAATCGTTTGAAGCCGGGAAAGTGGTTGAACTGAAAAACATCGATAAATTTGTTGATGGTGCCGCCGTACAAAAAGTGGGTGAAATTACTTTTGAAATCTGCAAACAAGTTGTCGATGATATTATAACTGTTCCTGAAGGTAGAATTTGCACAAAAATTCTGGAACTCTATAATCAGGATGCAATTGTTATCGAACCAGCCGGGGCACTTTCAATTGCAGCACTCGATTTTTATCAGGAAAAAATTAAAGGCAAAAACGTGGTTTGTATTGTTAGTGGCAGCAACAACGACATTACACGAACCGAAGAAATTAAAGAACGGTCTCTACTTTACGAAGGGCTGAAACATTATTTTATCGTCCGATTTCCACAACGTGCCGGGGCATTAAGTACTTTTGTGGATATTGTTCTTGGCCCAACCGACGACATTACTCATTTTGAATACTCTAAAAAAAACAACCGCGAAAAAGGCCCGGCCGTAGTTGGAATTGAAGTTCAGAAAAAAGAAGATTGCAAGGGACTAATTCAGCGAATGGAAGAAAATGGATTTATTTATGAATACCTAAACGAGAGAATGGATTTGTTCCAATTTTTGGTGTAACAACTTGAAACTTTAAACTAAAAAAATGAAAATCAAACCATTCGAATTGGAACGATATTTTGCTCAACACGAATTCACTGCTAAATATTTGTTAAGCAGTTCCGATTGTGATCCACTTCTTTTAACCGAAGTTTTACAAATGGCAGATACAGAAACCATAAAACTGTGGCAAAACCTGAGACTTGCATACACCGAGTCAAGCGGACATCCTCTGTTAAAAGAGGAAATTGCTAAACTTCACACCACCATAAAACCCGATGAAATTAATGTAATGGTTCCTGAGGAAGCCATTTTTGTGGCAATGAATTGTTTGCTTGAAAAAGGCGATCATGTAGTTACTACTTTCCCCGGATATCAATCGTTGTATGAAATAGCCGGTTCGTTGGGTTGCAAAGTTTCAAAATGGACTCCTGAATATAAAAATGGCTGGAAATTTGAGATAGAAAAACTTAAATCACTAATCAGAAAAGAGACAAAACTTGTTGTTATCAATTTTCCACACAACCCAACCGGGGCAACCATTTCAGAAAATGAATTAAATGAAATTGTTGAATTGTGCAAAACAAACAACACACTTCTTTTTTCAGACGAAATGTACCGGTTTTTGGAATACAATTCTGATGACCTGCTTCCATCTGCTTCCGATTTGTACGAAAACGCCATTTCGCTTTTTGGCATGTCGAAAAGTTTTTCTTTGCCCGGTTTGCGAATTGGCTGGCTTAGTTCGAAGAACAAAAATTTGATACGAAAAATATCGGAATTCAAAGATTATACAACCATCTGCAACAATGCTCCAGGCGAAATTTTATCCATAATTGCACTTCAAAATAAAAATAAAATTCTCGAAAGGAACTTTCAGATTATTTCTAAAAACCTGCAATTGCTCGATTCATTTTTCAAAATACACAATAATTTATTTAACTGGAAACCACCAATTGCCGGAACAATTGCTTTTCCTGAGTTGAGAGGAAATATTCCCATTGCCGAATTTTGTCAAAATCTTGTCGAGCAGGAAAAAACGATGTTACTTCCAGCCACAGTTTATGGTTTCGAAGGGAATTATTTTAGAATTGGATTTGCCAGAAAAAATTTAAATCAAGGTTTAGAGAAATTGGATAAATTTATTAAAAGGTAATCCTGTCTCCCATAAAAAATGAATTAAAATTCTCCCACATTCCAACCATCCCGATAAGTTCGCTTTAAATATTTGTCTGCTTCAGGATTATTTGAAAACTTCAAATTAACAGCATCCCATTCCAAAATAGTATCGGGTACACGAATTGCAACCGTTCCCAAAAGAATTGCTTCCGTCATCGGTCCTGACTGAGCGAAATGAGACTCCGTTTTTTCGCCACCCAAACAAGCATCTGCAAAATGATGGTAATGATTGCGGTCTTCGAGTTTTGGAGTTTTATAATTCTTGTATTTGCTTTGCGGTAACAGAACCAGCCCTCCGCCATGCTGCACAAGAAGAGCCCCTTCTGTACCAACTAACATCGCCGATTCAGGAGGATACTCTTCGCCATGAAATAAGTCCCGCACATCTTGTGGAGGGAAAAACTCGCCATCGAACCATTCGATAGGAAGTACATCTAATTCAGTAAGATTGTTGCCGGGAAACATCCAGGTAATGTGATTGCTTTGAGGCCAGTTGTCGGATCTTCGTTCAGGCGAATCTTTCCATGACTCCTGAACTTCAGCTACCACAGACTTTGGGGCTGTCAAGCCAAGACCTTTCCAAACCGCATCGAATATGTGGCAACCAATGTCGCCAGACCATCCCGTTCCAAAATCTTGCCATCCCCGCCACAACATCTGATGATAAATATCCGGTGCATAAGAACGCATTGGAGCTGTACCAATCCAAAGATCCCAATTCAAATGAGACGGTGCTGCTTCTTCCTGCAGTGGACGCGGTCCTTCGAGCCTGTATTTCTCAGCACCCGGACGATTCGAACAAAGATATACATGTTTTACTTTACCAATTGCCCCATCTTTTATCAATTCCACCGCGTTGCGATCGTTCGCTGATGATGCATGTTGTGTACCGAGCTGTGTAATTACGCGAGCTTTTATCGATTCCCCGGTAAGCGCACGAACCTCTGCCACATCGTGGCACATCGGCTTTTGACAATAAACATGTTTTCCGCTTTGAATGGCCTGATGAGAAATCGCATAGTGATTATGATCCGGGACGGTAACATTGACTGAATCAATGGTGTCCGCCTCTTTCTTAAGAAGTTCGCGCCAATCGGTGTATGTACGTGCCTCAGGAACGGCTTCGGAAGCCTTTTTAAAATTATTCGCATCAACATCACAAATGGCTACAATTTTCATGTTTGGGTGTTTTAAGAATTGCTGAAGGTCACCCCAGCCCATTCCACCAACTCCAATGCAAGCATGTTTGAGTATACCTTTTGGCGATTTTCCATTGGCACATGATTCGAGAATGAGCGGTGCGGCAAATGCAGCAGTTGCAGCTTTCTGAATAAACTTTCGACGAGATACAGAAAAAGGTTGATTGGTCATAACTTTAATTGTTAGATGTTGATTTCAATATTGTTAAGTATCAATAAATTGTTGATTAATTCAATCTTTTAATAAGCTTAATTTTTGAATAATTAAATTTAGTGTTTTTCACTTAAAATCAAATATTAAATTACTAGTCACTGAAATCCTATTTTGGTTTTTCAGTCTTTCAAATTAAATCGTATTTTTACCTTTTCACTTATTCAACAAAAATGAAACAAGTTATTATTTACTTTATAATAATTACCCTTCTCATATTTGGGTCGTTTATGGTTTACAAACAGTTTGTTCCCGAGAAGACAATCAAAACTCAACCAAATGTCATTCTCATTTTAGGCGACGATATTGGTTATTCTGACATTGGTCCGTTTGGCTCGGAAATAAAAACACCAAACCTCGATCGCCTGGCAGACGAGGGAATCCGTTTTTCCAATTTTTACAACATGTCGAAATGCGAACCTTCGCGTTCGTCACTTTTTACAGGTTTGTATGAAGGTGGAAAAAATTCTATCAACTTTGCTCGAATCCTTAAAAATGGAGGTTACCATGTTATTCATTCAGGGAAGGAACATTGGATGAAATGGGCACCCGATCATGTTTTTGCGAAAAATATCTTTGACCAATCACTGACTTTTAAGGCAATGAGCGAATTTTTCGAACCACCTGCAGCTGACTTTGTAAACCCATTTTATTTGAATGGTAAACATGTTACTGCGCAAGAAATTTATCACGAAAAAGAACCATTTTTCAAAACGGATGTTTTAACAGACAATGCTCTGAAATGGTTGGATGAGCCGGTTAATAATGAAAAACCTTTCTTTCTGTTTTTAGGATATGGAGCGGCACATTACCCGTTGCAGGCGAGACCTGAAGACATTGCCAAGTACCGTGGAAAATATAAAAAAGGATGGGATAAAATAAGAGAAGAACGTTTGTTGAAACTCAAGAATCAAGGATTGATTTCTGAAAATACGAAGTTAAGTCCGCCAAGTGCAAACATCAATAAATTTCGTGGCCATCCAAAAGGTGATGATGAAATCAGGAGTAAAATTCCATTGTATCGTCCATGGATAGAACTGAATGAAACAGAACAAGATGAAATGGATTTGGAAATGTCGGTATTTGCTGCCATGGTTGATCGAATGGATCTAAATATTGGCCGGGTTTTAAATTACCTCGATAAAAAAGGAATTGCCGACAATACAATTGTAATTTATCTTTCCGACAACGGTTCGTGCCCGTACGATAGTAACCGCAATTTTGACTCCCCTCCCGGAGTTGCAGAAGGTTTTAGAACACTTAGCGCAGCATGGGCAAATGCAGGAAATACACCATTTAAATATTTCAAACAATATGGACACGAAGGTGGAGCTCACACCCATTTTATATTGCGCTGGCCCGAAAAAGTAAAAGCGGGACAAATTTCCCACCAAACCGGTCATATTGTTGATATTGCTCCAACGCTGTTAGAAGCTACAAAAACTCAATTCCCCAAAAAAATAGGAATCATTGAGTCTCAGCCTTTGCAAGGAAGTTCGTTAATGCCGATACTCGAAGGTAATGTGCGGGAAGAACCGGAATTTTTCATGTCGGGCTGGACGGATAAATTCAGTATGTTTCGCCAAAAAGAATGGAAGATTGTAAAGTTAAACGGCGAAGATTGGGAATTGTACAATTTAGATAAAGACCCAACTGAAATTACAAATTTGGCCAAAGAAAATCCGGCAAAAGTAGAAGAACTAGTTTTTGCTTATGAAAGAAAACATGAAGAATTGAAAGCAGAGGCTACAAAGTAATGGATACTGATATACAAAGATTTATACTATTTCCAGAAAGACAAGGAACCCATTATTTTTTCGAACAGGTTTTTGCAATAAAAAATAACATCAAACTTTTTTATTGAACTTAAGTAAGTTTCAAAATAATAAAGGCCTTAATATTCAGTTGTAAATTGTGCAGGAAATTTTCCTACAACCCCCTTTTCACGATAAAAATCTTTCATCCGTTTAATGTCTCCCTTTGAATCATCTGTTAATTCAAATTTTACTCCAAGAGTAACCTCCTTTGTCCCCCAATCGTAACTCCCCAGATAAATTGGAACCTTTGCTTCAGTTGCAATGATATGAAATCCAGCTTTCCATTTTTTTGTCAATTTACGGCTTCCTTCGGGGGAGATAGCCAAATGTAGATATTCCGTTTCATTAAATAACTGTATAATTTGTCGGATTGCATTTGCACCCTTCGACCGATCGATTGGAATTCCACCCATCACCCGTATAATATTTCCAACAGGCCAAAAGAAAAGTTCTTTTTTAACCAATACATTTGCTACACCACCAAGCGAACGATAATAAAGCCAGGAAATAACAAAGTCCCAGGAACTGGTATGTGGGGCTCCAATTATGATGCACTTATTTTCAGGAGCCACTCCCCCAACTGTTTTCCAACCAAAAATTTTAAGTAAAAACTTACTAATTTGCTTCATCGTTATTAATCTTCCTTAATTCAAAATTTGTAGCTCGTGCATACTTTTTTAACAAAGTTACCGCGAAATCTGTTGAATCTTTTAATTGATCAGAAGCGGCATAATCCACAATTATCATTAAAAATCGTTTGGTTTGCATGGTAACAGAAGTTCTGTCCGAATCACTGGTTGACGTTCCAAAAGCACCAATATCATCTCGAAAAACAGGAAGGAATTCAATGTTTAGTTCTCCCCTTCCAATTCCTAAATATGGCTCATTCTTTTCGCCAATCCCAAAAATTATATCTCCCTGTATTTTATCCACATCGTAACCTCCAATTGAAAATCCTGTTGAAATAGACACAAGATTCAACAGATCTACCACATTATTAATTTGGTAAATTTCATTTCGTTTAACGACTCTTCGAAGCAGCGCTTCAGCTGAAAGACGATAACGGGCGGGATCCTTGCCACAAGCTTTATAAGCTTTTCGTGATGCAGAAATTGCCTGCAATTGACTAATATTTTCAACTTGAAAAGATTGAGAAATTTCAGTGACCTTTTGTTGAATTTCTTTCCACAACCCCTCATTCTTTTCTTCCAACTGAACATCACACACAATACAAGAAAGTTCAATTCCATTAACTTTACTCGCCAATCTGCTTGAAATTGTGATTTTATGCATCAAAACCTGTTGTTAATATTTTCTATAAAATTCAGAACAATTCTCAATTTTGTCAATATTAGTTTTTAGTGCCAATTTATTCAATAGCCAACAAAAAAAAAGGATTCTGTTTAGAATCCTTTTTTTTTATATTTCGTTTGTTAAACTACTTCAACATCAAATGCTACTGGACCTTTATCGCTGTCTTTAATTTCAAACTCCACAGCTTGGCCTGCTTCCAAGGAAAAGACATTGTCTTTCACTCCGGAACGATGCACAAATAAATCTTTGTCGTCTTCAGATTGGATAAATCCATATCCTTTAACAGCATCGTACCATTTTACGGTACCTTTCATTTCGACTAGTAACGTTCTCTACGTTGATAACCACCACCACCGCCGCCACGACGATCATCACCGCGATCGTTCGAACGAGGTTTAGATTCATTTACTTTAATGTTTCTTCCGCCAACTTCAGCGTTGTTCAACTCTTTGATGGAGTTATTAGCTTCGTCGTCACTTTCCATTTCAACAAAACCAAAACCTTTACTTCTACCAGAAAATTTATCAGCAATAATTTTTGCAGAAGTTACTTCACCATACTCTTCGAAAATTTCTTTTAAATCTTCCTCGCCTAAATTGAACGGAAGATTTCCAACATAAATGTTCATTTGTTCTTATTTAAAAAATTAATAAATTTCTATTTTTATTGGTCTTTTAGCAACATCATAAAATGTACAATCCCACGTTTACTTGTGTATCGAAAACTAGGAAATCCTGTATTATCAATAAAATATCGTGGGAAAAACAAGAAAGGAGAGCTGTCCGGACTGTCTTAAAAAATTCAATAAAAAAAGACCAACTTGTTAATTACCAGACAATCGAGAATAAAAAAAGACTTAACTATCTATAAATTAACGCGTCAAAGATAATCTAATATTCCAATAAACAAACTCTATTAAGGAATATTTTCGCTATTGAATCCTTTCTAATTGAAAAAAATATAGGTTTTAAAACGAACATAATCAAGATGTTAAAGACCGAATTACCACACTACTAATAAAACATCCAAAAATAGCTGGCATATACGAAATAGTCCCAACTGTTGACATTTTATTTTGACCTTCTTCCAAACGAACAGCTTCCCCATTCACTTTTTCTGATGAAAAAACGACTTGAACACCCTTCTTGATATTAAACCTTGAAAGGCGTTTTCGTAGTACTTTAGCCAATTTACAGTTATACGATTTTGATATATCGGTAACCAAAACACAAGAAGGATCCATTTTACCTCCGGCTCCCATTGAACTAACTACCTTAAATCCCAACTGCAAAGCATGATAAATAAGAAAAATCTTTGGAGTTAAAGTATCAATTGCATCAACCACATAATCATAAGGTTGATTTTTTAATAGTTGAAGAATTTTTTCATCACGAATATATTCATTAACAACCGTTAATTCCAAATCAGGATTAATATCCATAAACCGTTGAGCCAAAATATCTGCTTTGGGTTTATTAATGGTACTTATAAGTGCTGGTAATTGCCTGTTTCGGTTCGAATCTTCAACAACATCGCCATCAACAATGGTCATTTTCCCCACTCCTGCCCTTACTAATTGTTCTGCTGCGTATGCTCCAACTCCACCCAGTCCGACAACCAATACGTTAGATTTTCTTAATCTGCCTAACTTCTCTTCCCCCAAAAGTAATTCGGTACGTTCTAACCAATCCATTTATTCATCAACTTAAAAAAAGAAATGCAAAAATAGAAAGTTGTTTTGTATTCTCATCTAGTTTCAAGAGAAGTCTATTATTCTATTTTCAATTCGATTAAAATTCGACCAAATTGCTTCTTTCAATAATTCAATCGATGTATTTTTTAAGTATGAACCTTGCTGATACATTTTTTCTACAGAACTGTTGTACTCGTCTGTCTCAAATAAAATTTTACTTAATGGTAAGTACTTGAACGATTCAACAACTTTAGTATCTGTACGAAACAGGTTTTCGCCAAAAGAAAAAAGGATATTCCTCTTTTCAAACTGTTTAGTAATTTGAATATTCCCATTGTAACCATGCATAATCCAGAGCATTTCGGGATGCAATTTTTTATGTAATTCAAGAACCTCGTTAAATGCACCAACACAATGAATTATTAGTGGTTTTTGAAACTCCTCTGCCATAAAAGCCTGTGCCTTAAATACTCTTATTTGTTCGTCAAAATCAGTATCCACTTTTTTGTCCAAACCACATTCGCCAATAAATATCACATAATCAAACTCCAACGCCTGCTCAACCAATCCAAGCAACTCATTGTTCTCTTCCAACGATTGAATATGCCACGGATGCAAGCCAACCGAATAAAAATTTCTTCCTGAAAAAGAGGCAAATCCCTCACCAGGGAAAATATTCTGAACGGAAATAATTTCCGGGTGACTTTGAATCGAATGAGTATGAATATCTATAAATGGTATTGTATTCATTTCAAAAACTTAGATTAATGGATTAAATAATAGCGGAATTAAACTAATTCCAGGATTTTTTGTACAACTTTCTCCGCTCCATCAGCAATTTGGTCAATTGTTGCATCGAGCATGTAACAAGGAGTTGTAACCACTTTGTATTTTTCATCGAAAACAATTTCGCCATGGGTTGAAGAAACATGAGTAGCTCCCAATGTTTCAACTGCATTTTCAGTTCCTTCGTCGTTGCCAATTGTAATTTCTACATCTCCTAAAACTTTGGCAATTATAACCGGAGAGATACACAAAGCGCCAATGGGTTTCTCCGCTACAATAGTACTCCTAATCGCGGATTCAACATCGGGATTTACTGTACAATCGACTCCATCGAAAGCAAACGTACAAAGGTTTTTTGCCGCTCCAAATCCACCGGGGAAAATAATCGCATCAAAAACTTCTGCTTTATATTCTGCCAACGATTTTATATTTCCACGTGCAATCCGAGCTGCCTCAACCAAAACATTTCTGGTTTCCGGCATTTCTTCACCAGTCAAATGGTTAACTACGTGGGCCTGATTTATATCGGGTGCAAAACATTGATATTGTGCTCCCTGCCTTGCAATGGCGAGCAAAGTTAAAATAGCCTCATGAATTTCTGCCCCATCGTAAACTCCATTTCCAGCTAAAACAACTGCTATTTTTTTCATCGCTTGTATTTTTGTTTTTCTTTTTCAAAATTAAGCTTTATAACTGATAAAGGAAAAAGGAAAAGGCACAAAAAAATCCAATCTTAATTTAAGACCAGATTAATATCTTTCAAAGAGAATATTCTAATGATAATTTAGAAACTTTTCAACGGTAAAAAATGTTGTTTTTTCGTTTGACTCTTTCATTTTTGCCCGAAGCCCGGTAATCTTATCTTTGTCGTCGATGTATTTCAGAACCACTTTTGCGCCATCAAAACCATCTTCAGTTTTTTCAGGAAGGATTAAAAGCATAACTGCCTGTTTGCGTTCCAATATATTAATTTTGGTGGTTTTTGTATCGGCCATCGAACCGGCTGCAATAATATTATAACCTAAACTTTCAACATGAATATAAACCGCTACATTTGGCGTACCATCAGCATTTACAGTGCTGAACACAGTTTTGTTTTCCAGTTTTAGCGCTTGTGAAAATTGCTCAAAGGTCATATTTTTGCCATCTTCTTTCTGGGTTGCACCACTCACCCCATCATAATTTTGAGCATTAAGAATTGTAATCGAAAGGACCATTCCAAGAATTGAAATAACAATAAATTTCATAGTTTTTCAGTTTAAGTTTCTCTAAAAATATATAATTATTTTCTCAAATTCATTTTAATACAACCAAATTTAGAAATTAATTTAAAGTTAAATAAAAATGTATTGAAAAGAATAGTTAACCAAATTCAACTTATTTCTTCCAAATTATAAGGAGTTTCCTGATAAACGTAATAATTTAACCAATTCGATATCAACAAATTGGCAGTTGATCTCCAACGCATTTGCGGAGCAATATCAGGATTATCATCCCGGTAATAGTTAACCGGCATTTCAATGGGTAAACCTTTAGCTTTGTCGCGCTTGTATTCACCATCCAGTGTATCGCGCGAATATTCTGAATGCCCGGTAATAAATAACTGTTTCCCATTTTTAGCTTTTACAATGGTTACTCCGGCTTCTTCTGAAGTTGCTATAATTTCCAGTGCATCAACTTTTTCAATATCGCCTGCCCTGACCTCGGTGTGGCGCGAATGAGGCACAAAAAACAGATCGTCAAATCCCCTAAAAATAGGCAATTTGGAATTGGAAAGAGTGTGTTTAAAAACACCGAATAATTTTTTATCCAGTGGATATTTAGGGACATTATAATGATGAAACAAACCAGCCTGAGCCGCCCAACAAATAAACAATGTGGAAGTTACATGGTGTTCTGCCCAATCAAGAATCTGTTTCATTTCCTCCCAATATGTCACTTCTTCAAACTCTAACTTTTCCACCGGGGCACCGGTTATAATCATACCATCGTACTTTTTACCATTCAACTCGTCAAAATTCCGGTAAAATTCCTTCATGTGTTCCGAAGGTGTATTTTTTGGTGTATGCCCTTTTATTTTCATAAAATCAATTTCTATCTGAAGCGGCGAATTGGAAAGCAAACGCAACAAATCTGTTTCGGTTGAAATTTTTAAGGGCATTAAATTCAAGATGATAATTTTTAATGGACGAATATCCTGTATTGATGCGCGCGATTCATTCATCACAAAAATATTTTCCTCCTCCAGAATTTTTATAGCCGGCAGTGTATCAAGAATTTTTAATGGCATTTTTTTAGTATTTAGATATTAGTACAGAGTAGTGAGTAAAAAGTAAAAATCCCATTTTTTTACTTTTTACTAACTACTCATTACATTTTTCTTCTCAACCAACTTTCTCCAGTGCTTGTTCAAAGTCGGCAATTATATCGTCGATGTGTTCCAAACCAACACTCACCCTCAATTGAGTTGGAAAAACGCCTGCAGCAGTTTGAGCTTCTTCTGATAATTGCTGGTGCGTGGTTGCTGCTGGCTGAATAATAAGTGTTTTTGCATCGCCAACATTTGCGAGATGACTTACCAATTCGAGGCCATTTACAACCTGGTTTGCTGTTTCTTTATCGCCTTTTACAATAAAAGATAAAACTCCCCCAGCACCTTTTGGCAAATATTTCTTTGCGTTTTCGTAGGAAGGATGATTTACCAAACCCGGGTAATTTACACTTTCTACTTTTGGATGTTGTACCAGCCATTTAGCCAGAGCCATTGTATTTTCAACATGTCGTTCCATTCTTAACGAAAGTGTTTCCAAGCCCTGAATTAACAGGAATGAATTAAACGGGCTAATCGCTGCACCGTAATCACGCAAACCCTCAACACGTGCTTTTATAATAAAACCAATGTTACCAAAAGAGCTATCGAAATTAAAAACATCCCAATATTTTAGTCCATGGTAACCTTCAGAAGGTTCAGTAAATCCGGGAAATTTTCCGTTGCCCCAGTTGAAAGTCCCGGCATCTACAATTACTCCGCCGATGCTTGTTCCATGACCACCAATCCATTTTGTGGCCGATTCAACTACAATATCAGCACCGTGTTCAATTGGACGAAAAAGATAGCCCGCACCTGCAAAAGTATTATCAACCATAAACGGAATGTCGTATTTTTTAGCCAAAGCAGCAATCTCATCGAAATCAGGAATGTTAAATCCGGGATTCCCAATGGTTTCCAAATAAATAACTTTTGTCTTTTCGTCAATTAGTTTTTCAAACGAAGCAACATTTAAATCTGCCGCAAACCGCCCTTCTATTCCCAATCGTTTAAACGAAACTTTCAACTGATTGTACGTACC
>CAYZBC010000011.1:0-40614 GCA_964476535.1 uncultured Maribellus sp. | reverse complement strand
TTTATAATTGGAAAAATTATATATCCATTATTTATGGACTGTGAACGGTTACTGAAAATCGTTGTTTGAACGATCGAAAGTATTTTTCGTTTTAACATTTCTGCGATAGTCGTTGATGAATGTATTTTTCATTATGGTGTACATCCATGCTTTAAAATTTGTATTCTGCCTGAATTTATCGCGATAAGTTAATGCCTTCAAAAATGTTTCCTGTAAAAGGTCGTCTGCTCTTTCAGAATTTGCAGTTAAGCTCAATGCGTAGTAATGCAATTTGTCGCTTAATCCTAAAAGGGCGTTGTTAAATTGAACTTGAGTCATGGTGCTTATTTTTAATTTGTCTAAACAAAGATAAGCTATGCTTGGGCGAAAAGGAAGAATTTCATGACTTTTGTCAGTTGATTTTCTCTATGCTGCATAAAAATTATTTATAAATCTCAAAACATATATTTATGTAATTTGTTGTAAGACCTTCAAAGTCTAACGTTCAATGCAAAATATCAATTGCATAACAAGTAGTGGTTTATTCTCATTAAATTTCTAGCGGTATATTTGTTATCTATTTTTTCTGTATTTTTTGAACAAACAAGAAATTTTTTCGAATTTTTATTCGCGTTCAGCACTGTGTAAAATAGAAAATAATGGATAGAAGAGTATTGTTTTTGTCAGAAGGAGAGAAGCAATTCACATCAAAAGTTTTGGGAATAATACAAATGCAAAAATACATTGATGTATATGTTTTGAAGAAAAACAATGATGAAAAATGGTCAAAAAGGAGTGTTAGAGCATTATTCTTAGTCCTAAACTAAAACCCGAACTTGAGCGATCCTTATAAGTTCCAAAGTAATTGAAATTCTCATTTACCACATCTTTATTCTCATCTAATAATATTGAATTAAAAAAGTGGTAATAATTGTATGACGCTATTAACTGGATATTATAGATAAGATTTATTCCTAATCTCAACCCCATTTCAGTAAAATTCGAAGATACAATATTCTTTGTCCCTTCCCGGGTTATCGATTCTAATCCGTAACCAAGATAAGGCCCCCAATGCAAAAACCGGAGAGGATAAAAGTCTTTGCTTACTCCAAAACTCCCTCTTACAAAAGTGTGATTAAGAATGTGTTCGTCAATTCTGTATAATTTTTGATTGTACCCTCCGGAGAGATAGATCTTGAAAGAAGTAGAACCTGTCGCGGTTTTTCCAGGAGATATCACGTCATCAAACATTCTGGAGAAATAATACTCAACTCTTCCATTAATACCAGGAAGTCCACTAAAAGTATTTTCTATAAAAAGGTTGAGTCCTAGGTCTTTCCGTTCCTCAAGAAACATCCCATTATGAATTGCTCCACCTGCAATTTGATAAAATGCTGAATTTTGTGTTTGAATCAATGAATTCTGGCGGTTATCTATTATTTTTTTTGATTTTACAACCCCAATTCGTTTTGGGTAAATTGTTCCGTTTTTATGAATGTGGTTTTCGTAAACAAAATAACGCTGATCGAATTTTAACCCTCCTTTTTTACCAATTTTAGCCGAAATCGGTTTAACCTCCCTAATCATGGTTTTTAATTTGAAAGGCTCATTTTGTTTCTCAATATCTGCAAATACTTTATTCAGTGCTAAATGTGCAAAGTCATCTAATAATTCGTCAGTTGTTTTTTGTTTTTCTTGAGCCAAAAGTTGTCCCTTATTATGTTGCGTTGAAGTAATTTTATTATTGAACGTTTTTATGACGATAAAAGGAAATTCAGTATTTTTGAAAGCCTCAATTTTTTCATGTTTGTTTAAGTCATTTTCGGTGACCCAAAAATCATTGAAAAAAACCGACGCCACCGAGCTGTTAAAGTCTAGTTTAATTAAATAGCTATTAAAATCAGCAATGTAACCATTCATAATTCGATTCTCCTCATCAACTCCGGTTTGATTATAGTACGCTTCCATTGTTTTGACATCTTGAAAATCGAATAACAATAAATAAGATTGGTTGACCATTCTTAGGCCCATTTCCATCAATTTTAACTTACATTTTTTTGATGCAGCTGCTTTTAAAAAATCTTGTTCATTTGTTTTAATAGACGCTCTTTTCTCTAAAATTTCTAAATTAAAACTACTATCTATTTGGCGGTTAAACCAATTTGAAAGAACTTGTTGCCCAATTTTGTTTTCATTTAGAAGATGTATCAATTCTTGATCATCGAGTATGTTGTTCGTGTCTAAAATCTTTGTTCGGGGAATGTTTGATTGAATAATATTCTCGTTTAATGAAATGTCGATGAATTTATCAGGAATCTTCAGTTTCGTTAAGTTATTTATAACTTCTTTATTTAGTTGATCCCCAAAGTTAAGTCCGATTATGGAAATGGCATTTTGGTTTAATTTTAATGAATTGTCACTCTTTTTGTTTTGGGTTGTTAAATTTTTATTCTGAGCTGAGGTGAAAAGTGAGGCAGCAAAAATAAGCAGTACAAATAGTATAATTCTCATAAAAATAAGTAGACTAATATTAACCATAAAATTGAAGGCGCAAAGTAAACCTTTTTATTTTTATTTTTTCTGGATTTAATAGTTCAATATTTAATTTCTTCTTGTGAAATTGATTTAGTATTCAAGTTGTATATTTGCTGCTCAAGTTTTAACAATGGAAAAGAAAAGTATTAAACAATGTGCACAACAAGTTTTAATTTTCAGTAAATGGAATAGGGAAAGTTATTCAGCATTTCAAACAATGAATAAAATAGTAGTGATTTCCGTATTAATGGTTAGCTATCTTTTGTCTGTACCAGTAGTTTCTTTGGCAGCCGACCAGGATACAACTGAAATTAAAATCCAGTACGACCTTGACGAAATTGAGGTTAGCGCACAAAGATCACCAGTGTTGTATTCGCAGGTGGCACGGATTATTTCCGTGATTGAACGTAAAGAAATGGAGGCGTCGCCAGTTCAAAGTATTCAGGATCTGCTGGAATATGTTGCCGGAGTAGATGTGAGACAGCGCGGTGCTGAAGGAGTACAAGCTGATATTAGTATTCGCGGAGGCACATTCGACCAATTATTAATCTTGTTAAACGGTATTAACATCACCGATCCACAAACCGGCCACCACAATTTAAATCTTCCAATTAGTTTTAGCTTGGTAGAACGAATAGAAATTCTTGAAGGACCCGCGGCAAGAGTTTATGGCCCCAACGCTTTTTCCGGAGCTATAAATATTGTTACCAAACAGTTTGATTCTAATTCAATTCAATTGCAGTTTGGTGGAGGAAGTTTTGGGTACATTAATTCCAATTTATCTGGTTCCTTTAAAACCGGAAAATTACTTCATTCGGTAGCTTTAAACCGGAAAAGTTCGAACGGTTATATTGAAAACACTGATTTTGAATTCTCAAGTCTTTTCTATTCAAATCAATTAAAAGTTGAAAACGGAAAATTGAGTTTTCAAACTGGAGTTTCGCAAAAAGGATTTGGAGCCAATAGTTTTTATACACCTAAATATCCAAATCAGTACGAAGATATTAAAACTCTTTTTTCATCTATAAAATGGGAGTCCAATTCAAATTTACATTTATCGCCAGTAATTTATTGGAGACGTAATCAAGACCGTTTTGAGTTGTTTCGAGATAATCCTGCTACGTGGTACAAAAATCATAACTATCATTTAACAAATGTTTATGGCGGAAGTCTAAATTCCTGGATTCAGTGGGAATTTGGGAAAACAGCTTTTGGTGTTGAATTTCGGTCGGAAAATATTTTAAGTAATGTATTGGGAGATGAGATAGATATGCCTCAAAAAGTTCCGGGAGAAACCGTCGAGTTTACTAAATCGGCTTCGCGAAATACGACTTCCTTTTTTTTCGAACACGCTGTATTTTTAAATAATTGGAGTTTAACGGCTGGTTTATTGAGTAATTTTATCTCGGGACTTGATGTAGGTGTAAATCTATTTCCAGGAATTGATGTCAGTTACCATATTTATGAGGGAATAAAAGGCTACACATCTTATAATACTTCTTTACGAATGCCAACTTTTACAGATTTATATTATTCTGGTCCAACAAATATTGGTAATCCCGATTTAAAACATGAGAAATCGGCCACGATTGAAGGAGGTTTAAAGTTGAACAAAAAATTTATACAAGGACATGTAGTAGTATTCTATCGTAAGGGAAAAGACATTATCGATTGGGTGAAAATGGACGGAGATGAAGTTTGGCAACCTCAAAATTTAACAGAATTAATTAGTTTAGGAACCGAAGTGCAAGTTCAATTTAATCTTCAAAAACAGTTTGGCAAACCATTCCCGAATAAAATAAAATTAAGCTATTTTAATAATAATTTAAAAAAGGAAAATCTCGATTATATATCGAATTATGTTTTAGATAATCTGAAACATAAATTTGTTGGAACAGTAAATCAAAATATTACAAAAAACCTTAACGTACAATTGAATGTTTCGTTTCAGGATCGGGAAGGAACTTACACTCAATTTGTAGATGATGAATGGGGTAATGAGTTGGAATATAGTCCGTTTTGGTTATTCGATGCCAAGTTGAATTACAAATATAGAGGAGTAGATGTTTTTGTATCATCAAATAATATCTTTAATTCCAGATACAACGATATCGGAAATGTTACCCAACCGGGTCGATGGATTAAAGTGGGTATTTCATATCAATTGAATTTTGATTGACCTACTATTTTTCTAAAATCACAAAAATTGTATCTTCGCCAAAAATTATATACATGTTAAAAGGGATATTATCAATTTCAGGACAGTCGGGATTATTTAAATTAGTCGCCGAGTCGAAAAATAACATTATTGTAGAATCGTTAGATACGCACAAAAGAATACCTGTTTATTCAACCTCAAAGGTTTCTGCTTTAGAGGATATAGCAATTTATACAGAAACCAGTGATATTCCTTTAAAAGATATTTTTAAAGCTATCTCGGATAAGGAAGACGGCGGAAGTGCGATTTCGCACAAAGTATCTACTAACGAATTAAAAACATATTTCGAAGAAGTAGTTCCCGATTTTGACAAAGATCGTGTTTATGTTTCTGATATTAAAAAAGTATTACAGTGGTACAACTCGCTTCAAGAAAAAGAGATGTTAGATTTTTCTGAACCTGAACCTGAAGAAGAAAGAGAGACAGAAGAGCCAGCTTCAACAGAAGAATAGGTCACTATTAGAAAAGTTTGTAATTATTTATTGCTTTCGAGTCTCCCACAACCTTATTTCTTTCCATAAGAATCTCAAAAAGTTTAACCGTGGCCAGTGCGTCTCCGGCAGCGCGATGCCTACCAATGATATTAATGCCCAAATCGGAACACAATTTTCCCAGAGAATAAGAGGTGTGGCCTGGTAATAATTTTCTCGAAAGTTTTACAGTACACAAGTTTTTTTTTGTGTATACATACCCAAGCCTTTTATACTCCTCTTGAATAAATTTGTAATCGAAACTAACATTGTGGGCAATAAAAGTACGCCCGCGTGTCAATTCAATAATTTTTTTAGCTACTTCATAAAATTTAGGAGCATTTTTAACCATTGAATTATCAATGCCGGTTAAACGGGTGATACAAAAAAGGAATGTCCATTTTCGGGTTGATCAAAGTCGAATACGAATCCGTAATTTTTTGCCCATTATGTTGATAAATAGCAATCTCGGTTATTTTACCAAAACTATATTTGTTTCTGTTGTTTCTATGTCAATTATTGCAAACAAAATTTCAAATATTATTAAACTTTATAAAATAAATGTTTAGATTTGTTAAATAATGTATGAAAACTTTTACCCTTACATCGTTGTAGGCGTTTTGAAAGGTGCAAATTAATGTTTAAATTGCTTTTAAAATTAAAAAAATAAATAAATCTTTAAATTATGAAAAAATTTACTCTCTTGTTTTTAGCATTTATGTTTGTGTTTGGTGCTGTTATGGCTCAAAATGCAGATAAAAAGTGGGCCATTGGCCTTGGACCAGTTTTATTTCAAAACATGGAAAAAAATGAATTAGGATTTGGGCCTGAATTTTATTTAAGTAGATATCTAAATCCATCGCTTGATTTAATGTTAAAAACCGAAGTAGGTTTTAATAATGATGGGGTTGATCTTGTTAATCCATTGTTAAATTTAAGATACAAATTTTTCAATGGTAAAATGATGTCTGAAACTAGTGCTATTCAACCATATTTGTTTGGAGGAGTGGGCTATTTATGGGATAATCTTCATACTGGCGTGAACTTTGACGCAGGTGTTGGTTCAAAATTTCCTATTAGTCCAAATACATCATTATATGTTGAGGCCGCCTACATGAGCGGTATTGACGGGGAAAGAAATGTAAATGATGTACTGACAAGTGTAAATGATGATATGTTAAAATTATCTGGTATCATTGAATTTGCATTTGGTGCTGCAAAAGATTCAGACGGAGATGGAGTAAGTGATAAAAAAGACAAGTGTCCGGGTACACCTGCGGGAGTCGAAGTTGATGAGGATGGTTGTCCGCTTGACGGCGATGGTGACGGAGTTCCTGATTATAAAGATGATTGTCCGGATGAAGCAGGACCGGCTAAATTCAACGGTTGTCCTGATACCGATGGCGATGGTATTCCTGATAAAGATGATGATTGCCCGGAGGTTGCCGGTTTAGCTAAATTCAATGGTTGTCCTGATACTGACGAGGATGGTGTAATGGATTCAAAAGATAAATGTCCTGATACACCTAAAGGTTGTCCGGTTGATGCTGATGGTTGTCCATTGGATTCTGACGGAGACGGTGTAATAGATTGTGAAGACAAATGTCCAACTGAAAAAGGACCTGCAAGTAATGACGGATGTCCTGACTGGGTAGAGCTGGAAATTCCAACAATTTATTTTGACCTTAACAAAGCAGTACTTAAAGAAGAAGGTAAAGCTGAACTCGATAAATTAGCTGATAAACTTAATTCAAGTAAAGAGTATGATATGGTAATCGGAGGTCATACTTGTAATGTAGGTACGGAAAACTACAACATGGGACTTTCTGAAAAACGTGCTCAGGCAGTTGTTAAATATTTATTGATGAAAGGTGTAAATAATGCTTACGTTGGTTCTAATAACTACGGCGAAGATAAACCTGCAGTTGAAAATAATTCAAGAAGCAATAGGAAATTGAATCGAAGAGCAGAATTCGAAGTAGCAAAAATGAGAAAATAATTTTTTTATTTTATATAAATCCGAAAAGCTCTACCAATTGGTAGGGCTTTTTTTTATTCTTGTTATTCTACTGTTGTAAAATGTTATCTTTGTCGCTCTTAAAAACACTCTGAAATGAAGATCGAAAATATTATACAAAAAGCTGTAAAAAGTGCTTTAGCTGAGCTGTACGATTTTACACCGGCTGACAATCAAATTCAAATTCAAAACACTCGAAAAGATTTAGAAGGAGATATTACCATTGTAGTTTTTCCATTTCTTCGTTTTTCAAAAAAATCTCCAGAATTAACTGGCGAAGATATTGGTAATTTTATTCAGGAAAATGTTGATGTTGTAGATTCTTTTAATGTTATCAAAGGATTTTTAAATCTTGAAATAAGTAAAAATTATTGGATCGAAAGTCTGCTGGTAGCATTTAATGATGAAAAGTTTGGGATTACCGAAGACGATGACAATTCGAAAACTGTAATGGTTGAATATTCATCGCCAAATACGAATAAACCTTTACATCTAGGGCATATTCGTAATAATTTACTTGGGTATTCCATTTCAGAGATATTAAAAGCAAGTGGGAAAAAAGTTGTTAAAACGAATATTGTTAACGATCGTGGAATTCATATTTGTAAATCGATGTACGCATGGCAAAAATGGGGCGATGGAAAAACTCCTGAAAACACAGGAATTAAAGGCGATCATTTAGTTGGCAATTACTATGTTGAATTCGACAAGCACTATAAAGCCGAAATTGCAACATTGGTCGAAAAAGGACTGACCAAAGAAGAAGCGGAGAATCAAGCCCCATCAATTGTAGCTGCACGCGAATTGTTGTTAAAATGGGAAGCTAAAGACGAAGAAACTGTGAGCCTCTGGAAAACAATGAACAATTGGGTTTACGCTGGATTTGATGTCACCTATAAAACGCTGGGTGTTGATTTTGACAAAATATATTACGAGTCGGAAACGTACCTTGAAGGGAAAAATGAAGTTTTGCGTGGACTTAAAGAAGGTCTGTTTTATCAAAAAGAAGATAGTTCGATTTGGGCTGATTTAACAAATGATAAATTAGATCAAAAGATACTTTTGCGTAGCGATGGCACTTCTGTTTATATGACACAGGATATTGGAACTGCAAAGATGCGGTTTGAGGACTTTTCTATCGACGAAATGATATATGTGGTTGGTAACGAACAAAATTATCATTTTCAGGTTTTAGCAATTTTACTCGATAAATTAGGATTTGAATGGGGAAAAGGATTGTATCATTTCTCGTATGGAATGGTAGAATTGCCTTCCGGAAAAATGAAATCGCGCGAAGGAACAGTTGTTGACGCTGATGATTTAGTTGAAGGAATGGTCAAAGTTGCCCGCGATGTTTCTGTGGAATTGGGTAAATTAGGTACACTCCCGGAAAGCGAGGCGGATAAAACCTATAAAATGATTGCTTTGGGGGCTTTAAAATATTTTATTTTGAAAGTGGATCCGAAGAAAAGTATGCTTTTTAATCCGGAAGAGTCCATCGATTTTAATGGAAATACCGGGCCATTTATTCAATATACTTACGCCCGAATTCAATCGGTAATTCGCAAGGGTGTGGAAAAAGGAATTGGGCTTCAAAAAGAGATAAACGTTCAATCTATCTCACAAAAAGAGAAGGATTTACTGAAAAGAATTACTTTATTCCCTTCAGTTATTAGCGAAGCAGCAAATAATTATAGCCCGGCATTAATTGCAAACTATTGCTACGAATTAGTAAAAGAATACAATCAATTTTATCACGACCATTATATTTTAAGTGAGACTAATGTGGAAATTAGAAACTTCAGATTGGTTTTATCTTCAGCAGTTGCAAGTGTGATTAAGAGAGGCATGAATTTACTGGGAATTGAAATGCCTGAGAGAATGTAAAAGAAAAAAGGAGACACATAAATTTCCAATGTTTCTTTACTTTGCTGAATTCTATTTTATTGGAAGGAAAATATAAGGCAAGTAGCGGTGTACTCCCTTCCTTCTTACGATCCACAATTTACAAAAGGGTTTGAAAAAGAAGGCGTGCAAAAATTAATGAAATTTGTGAACGAGTGTGTAACCATTGTAAGTTGGGAACATATAAATTACTGTTTAATGCTTTGCTGTTAAAATAAGCCCAATTATATTATTCCAAAGGTAAATCTACAGTTTTAGATTCATTATTGTCCAATTTTGAAGATTCAAGATTGTTGTCAGAAACAGCTCTATTTTTTTTGCCATGAAGGATCAATGACCATCCCATAATTATACTTGTAGCAATAATTACAACAAACAAAACGCCACTTTCAAAACCTTCGGTTTTTAGCGACTCAGGAATGGCAAAAAATAACAGGACTGAAATTAATCCTTTGGGTGCTATGAACGTTTGTGGCATTGCATCCTTATTTTCTACTACGTAAAACAGACCAAATCGTAGGACATAAGTTACTACAAGAAAAATAAAACTAATTAACCAAACTCGCCAACTAAGCAAAGAAACCAATGGCAAAGTCATTCCAAACACAACAAAAAAGAAAGTACGTACAAGAAAAGAAGTTTCCACCGTAATCATTTTAAACTGCTCGAAAACAGCCTCAATCCTGGAATCTTTAAGCCATATTTCCAGCTTTCCAAACAATAGAACTTTATGATTACGCAAAAGTAAGCCAAACATTAAAATAATAATTAACGAAGAAAGATGAAACATTTTACCCACTGCATAAAGCAAAACCAAAACGGCAAGAAAAAGAAAAAATTTAGCTTCGCCTTTAATATTCTGAATTACGTAAAGTAGCACATAACTTAATATTACTGAAATTGCCAACGTAAGAATAATATTACTTCCGATAGCAAAACTTAGTTGCCGAATCCCTTCAGCATCAATATTTTCAATTATCATATAAAAAACCATAATACCTAAAATATCCGAAAAGGTACTTTCGTAAATCAGGAATTCCTTTTTGTAATTGGTAAGATTTGCAACACTTGGGATAATTATTGCACTACTCATTATTGAAAGTGGAAGTGCATAAACCATTGCTGGCAGAAACTCTAATCCGGGAATAAATAAGCGAATAAAAAGAGATAGGGCAATTGAAGTTAGTCCCAAAGAAAGTGATGCAATTGTAAATGATTTCCAGATAACCGGCCATTTTTCTCTTTTCAACTCTAAATCGAGGGCTGCTTCGAGAACTATCATTATCAATCCAACAATTCCAAGTATTTCCAGTGATCCTGAGAAATCGGGAGTCTGGTTAAATGAAACTAATAATTGCTGAATTCCAACTCCCAAAGCAATAAGAATTAAAACGCTTGGGATATTGGTTTTACGTGCTAAAATATTAGTAAAGAATGAAATGATAATAATTAGACAAAGCCCGATGATAAAAAGGTATGCATTCATATTAAATACTTTTTCGCCAATTTACGAAAACAAATGATTGAGTAAAACAGAATACAAAAAAATCCATTAATCCGCCAATTTTCGGACAACTGTTTCACCCTTTGAATAAACCTTGTTTTGTTAGTTCAACTCAATTTTGAAAACGATTGCCATTTCATCAACAGCTTTTTCCGGAGTTGTTACTTTCAATCCTTTTTCGGTTAACTCGTACTCAATATCCTTCTCACAACCAAGCAATAAAACATTGTTTACTCCCTTACTATTTTTCCAATTCTCTTTTGAAAATGATTCAAACAAAAACTCTGTATTGTTACCCGGCCAACCAAGTATGGTAGCGTAAACCGTATTTTTTTTAGTAGAATAACGAACATCCTTTGCTGAATATTTTACTTTTAGAAACTCGCGGTGGTTACTAAAATGACCTTCAGGTTCTTTTGTCGGGCCTTCTCCAAAAGTGTACCACGGACGGGTTCCGTAAATTGCTTCGCCATATTTCGAAAGCCATTCGCCCATTGTTAGAAGGACATTTTGCTGATCTTCGGGAATGGTGCCATCAGCTTTTGGCGAAATATTCAAAAGAAGAACTCCGTTTTTGCTCACAATATCGATTAATACGTGCAGAACATCGGCAGCCGGTTTAATTTGAAGATTATCAGTAAAACACCAACTTCCGGTACTAACTGTTTCGTCAGTCATCCACGATTTTTCTTCCAGTGTATTTTTACGAGATTTCTCCAAATCATCTACACTTACATTCAACGGAAGATCGTCTTGTTTTCGCACAATTACAACTTCCTTCCCCAGTTTTTCAGCTTCGTTTAAATAGTAAGCGCAAAACTTTTTCTGGTATTCCTCCGGAATCTGATCCAACCAAGAATCAAACCAGATAATATCAGGCTGATATTTATCGATTACTTCTTTCAACTTTCCAAACCAAACTTCTTCCAGCCATTGTTCTTCAGGAATATTACCGTATAGATAATTCAAATTAGGATCGTCTAACGTTGGTGGCATTCCTTCGAATAATGGGTAATGGCTATTTCGGAAAGCTCTTCCAACATTATCTTTGTTATTTTCAATTTCCTCTTGCTCCTTCCCCTTGTACCGCTGTAAATTTTTGGCATGATGGAATGTGGTTATTAACTTCATGCCATTCCCTTTTATTGCTTTTTCAAGCTCACCAAGAATATCTTTTTTAGGTCCTTTGTTCATTGTATTCCATGGTGTAATTTCGCTTTCCCACATCGAAAAACCATCGTGATGTTCAGCCACAAGCCCAGCAAAACGTGCCCCGGCTTTTACAAAAAGATCTGACCACTCTTCGGCATTAAAATTTTCTGCTTTAAACATTGGGACAAAATCATGATAACCAAATTCGGAGGGGTGACCATATTTTTCGACATGGTGTTTATAAACTTTATTATCTTCAAAATGCATCCAGCGTGGATACCATTCATCGCCAAATGCGGGCACCGAATAGACACCCCAATGGAAATAAATACCCAGTTTTGCATCCTGGAACCAGTCGGGTTGTTCGTTGTGTTCTGCCAGCGATTCCCAATTCTCTTCGTATTTTGGTGTTGAATTTTCTTCTTTGGAAACTTTTTTTTGTGAAGATCCACAACCTTCTAGAATGGCAAAAATGAGTAGTAAAAGGATGATTTTAGTTTTCATAATTTATAGGTTTTAGATTAGAATCGCAGTTAGTTTTTTATTTCTTGGGCTATTCGAAATTTATTTCGATTGGCCTTGAAAAATTTTATAAACACATTTTGTTATTTGTTCATTTTTTAGCTTTTTCCATTATGCATATGAAATAGCAAAGCAGTTTTAAACGACTGAATGTGGGTCATGTTCATTGTGTACATATTACAAAGAGTTTCACCCTATGTTTTAACTGTGACCATTTCATAGACAAACAGACTACAGATTTATTTATAAAAATATGGTTATCGGTTAATAACCTGAAAATGCAATCGCTCTAATTCTTCAATTTTCTCTTTTTAGGGAGATAACGCAGGCAGAGGAATGTTTTATTGAAAAATGTGACTGAATACTGCGATTTTCTTAGTCTCCTAGTTTATAAATGCGTTCCATAATCTGCCATTTTTCATCCGCAGTTGCTTCTGCCGATGTTTTTTGAAACCGGGAAACATATGCTTCCCATTCGGATTGACGAGGTTTTGTTGCCAACACTTTCATCGCTGAATCGTGATCAAAATCGGCAATTGTGTCCATAATCATAAAAAGCTGATTTCCGAGGATGTATATTTCCATGTCGGTAATTCCTACGTCGCGCATCCCTTTGGTTATTTCCGGCCAACCCGCTTCGGATGAATGTACTTTTTTGTACTCCTCAATTAATTGTGGGTCGGCGACCAATTTCAAGGCTTTGCAATATCTTTTATACTCCTTCATCGTAGAATATTTATTTGGATAGTTTTGGATAAACTTTTATAGTTCGGTATCCATATAATGCAATTACAATAAACGAAAACCAAGGCAAAATAAATGAAAAATTTACTGCAGGTAAAAATCCAATAGTTCCCTGATCGATAATTAAACCTTGCAGTGGAGGCATTAACGCGCCACCAACAATTGCCATTACCAATCCTGCTGCACCCAGTGTCATATCTTTCCCAATTCCAGTGAGTGCAATTCCGTAAATGGTTGGGAACATTAACGACATAAATGCCGAAGTTGCCACTAATAAATACAATCCGGGCATTCCCTCAATTAAAATCACTCCTGTAGTCGTTATCAATCCACCCGTGGCAAATAAAGTAAGCATCAATCTGGCATTTAAATATTTCATTAAAAAGGTACTTATAAACCGACTTGCAATAAAAATTGCCATGGCTATAATATTGTATTGCTGAGCTTCAGCTTTTGGGATTCCCAGATTATCCGCATACTGAATAATAAAAGTCCAACACATTATTTGTGCACCAACGTAAAATACTTGTGCAATTACTCCTTCGCGATATTTAATGTTTTTTATCAAGCGTTTAAATGAGTCTGTTGCTCGGATAGAATGATCTGCATTTTCGCGTTTAGGCATTTTTGAAACGGCAATTACGACAAACATAATTATTACAAAAAAACCAAGAATTACATACGGATTGCGGATAACCCCCAGATCGTGTGTTCTTATCGCCGCCTTTTCAGCAGCATTTAAAGTGTCGAAAATTAAATTACCTGTTGCATCCCGTTTATCAGATTCTAAAGCAGATAAAATAACCTGCGAAGCCACAAACATGCCCAAAATTGAGCCCATCGGGTTAAACGACTGTGCAAGATTTAACCGCCGGGTGGCCGTTTCCTCCGAACCCATTGACATTATATACGGGTTTGCAGTTGTTTCTAAAAAAGCCAATCCAAATGTTAAAATATAGAGCGAAACCAAAAAGAATCCAAAAATCTCGAACTGGGCAGCCGGAAAAAATAAAAGTGCACCAACGGCATACAACGCAAGCCCGATTAATATGCCCATTTTGTAGCTATATCGGTTTATAATTAATGCAGCTGGAATTGCCATGGTTGCATAACCTCCATAAAATGCAAATTGCACCATTGCAGCTTTGGCATTTGAAATTTCCATTACTGTTTTAAAAGCCGCAACCATTGGATTTGTTATATCGTTCGCAAATCCCCACATGGCAAATAAACTGGTAATTAAAATAAATGGGAAAAGTAGTTTTCTGTCAACTACAATTTTTTTCGGATCCTTCATAGTAAATGTTTAATTCGGTTTTATTGAATTGGATTACAAATATTGGTTTTTATTTTTTATTTTTAATTGATCAACGATTTTTTTAACGTCTTCTGCATTTTCTCGTTTGCAAACCAATGTTGTATCGCCATCCTGAACAACTATTAAATCCTCCAGTCCCACAACTGCAATTAAACCTTTTTCTGAATAAACATAAGAATTCTTTGTATCAAGAAAAATAGATTCTCCACTTCCCGCATTTCCGTTCTCATCTTTTTTATCGGCCAGATAAACTGATTCCCAACCGCCCAAATCGTTCCAGTCGAAATTGCCTTCAACCAAATAGATATTTTTAGCATGTTCCATAATTCCATAATCCACCGAAATACTTTCTACGCCACGATAAATTGTATCTAATGTTTGCTCAAAAGTAGGATTTCCAAGGTCCGCCTGAATCTTACGCAAATCAGAATATAAATCTGGAGCGAATTTTTTTAATGAATTCAAAAAAACGGAGATCTTAAAAACGAACAATCCACTGTTCCAATAAAAACCGCCCTTTTTCAAATATTTAGTTGCCGTTGGTTCATTCGGTTTTTCAACAAAACGTTCAACTTTGAATTGTTTTATTTTTTCGGAACCTGTAATATCTTCGGCAGTTTGCACATAACCGTAACCAGTGGCAGGATAAGTTGGTGTAATTCCAATGGTTACAATTCCATTTTTTTCGTCGGCAATTTTTGCTGCTGCTAAAACAGTGTCTTTAAAAAGTTCGTCGTTTTTTATTAAATGATCTGATGGCGAAACAACCATAATTCCATCCGCATTTTCTTTTTCGGCAAACATTGCAGCTAAACCGATACAGGGCAATGTATTTTTGCCAACCGGTTCGTAAATCAAATTCTTTTGAGGAAGCATTGGAGTTTGTTCCTCCAAAACACTGGCCTGACTTTTACCTGAAACGATGTAAATATTATCCATTTCGGTTAAAGTTGAAAATCTTTTAATGGTTGATTGCAACAACGAATTGTCGCCAAAAATATTCAAATATTGTTTAGGTTTTGCAACTTTGCTTCTTGGCCAGAAACGTGTTCCCGAACCACCTGCCATAATTAGACAATATAAATCATCCATAATATTCAATTTTTTTCAAGCGCAATTTAGTAAAATGATTTTTTAATCATTCAAATTACATAATCAATATTTTATTGTGTTTAATGTTGAATAGGGATGGAATATAACGAGTTTCTATCATTAAAACCAATTAATACCTGATTTTCACTTTAATCGTTCCTTCCACGTTTTCTTCGCTTGGAAAAACAATATAACCACCACCGCTACCCGAGGTAATAGCTCCTGAATATTTCGGGAAATAATTAGTTTGCATCTCTTCCATTACCCAGCGGGGAACTGTGTAGGGTAACATTTCGTTCCAACACAAAAATGTTTTTTTCATCGATTCGCCCAACAGTTTTACATTTTTTTTCAGGATGGCTTCGTAACAGACTTCTCCCGACTCTCCCAGCCTTTTAATAATTTTGGGATCGAGGTTTTTGGAAAGAATTGGGTTGTAACCATCAGGACGAGGTTGCAAAGGGGCAAAATTTAATACTTTTGAAAGCCATTCGCAAGTTTCAGAATCAATGGTGTTTTCAATGTTTTTAGGCCAATATTTTCCATCATAATCAATTCTACTTACACCCGGAACCAACAAACCAATATGATCTTGTGTGCCTGCAACATATTCAGAACCGGGTGGATTTTCCGCGCCAAAAAGTAATTGAGCATTTCGTACTGGATCGCCTTTCGGATATTGGTCGCCCCATAATTCTATGGCTACTTTTCTCGAGCTGGTAGCCATTCCCGAACGATCGTTAAAATCGATGGTTGGCCACATTTGTGCAACAACAACCGAACCCGAATGAATTCCAGATACCCAGGGTTGATCCATCCAACCACCGGCCAAACAAACTCGAAAAGGAAATTTTAATTCTCTTTTTGAATCGGAACTTGAACGTGCAGGTAATCCTTCTTCAGGAATGCGATCCAATACAACCAACTCAACATTATTTTCCATGCAAAGTTTCTTTTTCTCTTCCGTAAAACCATCTGTGTTAACAACAAAATAGTCAGGTTTCAAATTCTGCATATCATCTGCAAAATCTAACATGCCAGATCCCGAAGCAATGTTCGCTTGCTCCACATAGCGAACTGCGCCAACCATGTATTTGCGTTCTTCCTGCGAAAAGTATGGAGCCTTTCCTTTTAGTGCTTTTAAGTTTTGGTCCTGCCCCACATACACATGTAATTTGCCATATTGGGCAGCTGTTTTAAAAAATGCAATGTGACCGGCATGCAACAAATCGTAACATCCGCTAACCATTACTATTTTATCGCTCATTTTTTTAGGTTTGAATAGATGAAATTCCCTATTAAAAAAACAACGAGGGAATAAAAGAATGCCCCAATTCAATTCTTTTAGTTGAGTTGGGGCAAATAATAGAATTACTTTTTAGCAATCATCTGCTCCTTAATCCAGTCGTAAGTTTTTTTCATTCCATCGGCCAATGGATATTTGGGATCCCATTTCAATAATTCGCGAATTAAAGTATTATCGCTATTCCGGCCGCGCACACCTTTTGGTGCACTTAAATCATAAGTCCTTTTCATTTTGTAATCGGCAATTTCCTCAACAATGTCAACCAATTGATTAATGGAAACCATTTCTTCGCTTCCAAGGTTAATAGGTACTTCAATATCGCTGTACATTATTTTCATGATTCCTTCCACACACTCGTCGATGTACATAAACGACCTTGTTTGAAGACCATCGCCCCAAATAATTATTTCATCTTTCCCGTTCATTTTTCCATCAATTACCTTACGGCACATAGCAGCGGGCGCTTTTTCGCGGCCACCATCGTAAGTTCCAAATGGTCCATAAACATTGTGGAAACGTGCAACACGTGTTGTTAAACCAAAATCTTCGGTAAAATGACGGCACATTCTTTCTGAAAATAATTTCTCCCATCCGTATCCATCTTCTGATTGTGCAGGATAAGCATCGGTTTCTTTTAATCCCGGGTTATCAACGTCAGTTTGTTTATCGCCATTGTAAACACATGCCGAAGAAGCATAAAAGAAACGTGTAATACCCAAATCTTTTGCAGCCATTAGTAAGTGTGTGTTAATTAAAACACTCAACATACATTCCGCCTTATTATTTTCGATGAATCCCATTCCACCCATATCGGCAGCAAAATTAAATATTTCGTTATATCCATTTGCTGCTGTATAGCAATTCTCCTTGCTGCTAAGGTCGAGCACCAAATTATCACAATCTTCGTGAACCTGGTACCATTCTGTAATAGGTTTTTTATCTACTACTCTTACATGATTTCCCATGTCGGCCAATTTTCTGGCAAAGTGACCTCCGATAAAACCTCCACCACCTGCTACTAATATTCTTTTCATTTTTTCTATTTTGAATTTTACTTTCAATGCAAATATTACACTTCTTTTAATCCTTTGCAAGCCCGAAAATTATATCATTCTCCGCAAAGGTTTCCGCAAAGGTTTGCGGTTAAAAGAATGTGTTGTAGAACATTTTTTAGTGAAGTGTAATCCTGACAATTCGTCTTCATAATCCCATTTTTCGTTTGTAGCAAATCGAAATTCGCGACACTCAATTAAAGTGTTAAATTTGTACTTCATTCAAACATAAATGGGCAAACATCACATATCGTTAAAAGATTTAGCAAAAGAGTTAGATGTTTCCATCTCAACCGTATCGCGGGCATTAAAAAATCATCCCGACATTAGCTCTCAGCTTACGGAAAAGATTCAGAAACTCGCCAAAGAAAAAAATTACACGCCGAATCCACTTGCCATGGGCTTGCTCCGTCAACAAACAAAAATGATTGGCGTAATTGTTCCCGATATTGTTACCCATTTTTATTCATCTATTATTTCCGGTATTGAAGAGGTTGCCAAACAACGGGGATATTTTATTGTGATTGCCTCATCGAACGAATCGATTGAAAAAGAGGTGGAATCGGTTAACAATTTATTAAAATCGAGAGTGGAAGGTTTTATCGTTTGTATTAGCCAGGAAACAAATAATTTCGAACATTTTGAGAAATTAATTGCCAATGAGATTCCACTTGTGTTTTTCGATAGAATTTGTGAATCATTAAATGTGCCATCGGTGATTGTAGATGGTATTGACGCGACAAAAAAAATAACCCGACATTTTTATGAAAACAGTTGCCGTCGGATTGCCTATATTTCCGGACCTGAACATTTAAACATTTCCAAAAATCGCAAAGAAGGTTATTTTGAAGAATTAAAAGAGTGTGGATTAAAATTCGAGCCAAAGTATTTGGTTGAATGTAATTTAAGTACAGAAGATGCCACTCGTGCAACCCAACAATTATTAAATAACACAAAACTTCCTGATGCCATTTTTGGACTCAACGACACCATTGCTTTTGCTGCAATGAAAGAGATAAAAAAACAAGGACTTAAAATTCCTGATGACATTTCTCTCGTCGGTTTTACAGATGAATTTCATTCCACGGTAGTTGAACCAACACTAACTTCCATAATCCACCCAACCATGGAAATGGGCCGAGAAGCAGCAAATTTGTTTTTTCAAATTATTAAAAACGAGAAAAGCTTCCAAAAACAAATTGTTTTGAAAACGGAGCTGGTTGTGCGGGAATCGTCGGTAAAAAAAGAAAATTAATTGATTATTCCTTTATAGGTTTATCGAGCAACCAAATCATAGGACTGCGAATGGGTAAATTTCGTAGAACTTCGCTTGTTTTTGGATATCCTTCCAACGATTTCCAGGTTTCAATAAATTCAGAATTATTATAAGCTTTTCCGGCAAACAGCAAAAAGGGCTGACGCACTGGCCATTCTTCCCAATACATAACATCGGGTTGGAGTGGCCACAACAATTTATTTTTAACGAATGGGAACAAATATTCAGCACCCAATTTTAGGTTTTTCCCTTCTGGTGTTGAAAAACCATACAAATTATTGTTTTCATCCGAGAGTATTTCGGCACAAGTCATAAACGCATCGAGATTAAAAAGCGAATATCCATAAGGTTTGGTGCGAACAACTTCCAACGGAAACGAACCATCTTCACCCATTTGATTGGGTAGAAGTATATTTTTAAACCGATTTCGGCACAACTCCAAAACTTCGGTATTTTCAGTTAATCGGGCAAAAGCTCCAACCTGCATTACCCAACAAGTTGAATGGTTATTTTTGGTGTTCATTTCGTCTAATCCGTATTTGTGAGTTGTTAGCCAGGTTACAAATTCGCTGAACCAAATTTTAATTTTGAAAATAGATTCCTCGGGAATTGCATGATTATTCTCCAGGATTTCAATGGAGCGAACCACTTCAACCAAATGAATGGCATCGATAATTCCAATGCCACGCCCGGTAACTTTGCCTTTTATTGTCTGAACATAAAGCAAGCTTGGATTCATCCGGGTTTCATGATTTACAAACCAGGCTTCCAGATGTTTTTGAGTGGCTTCTGTAAATTTCTTGTCTCCGGTTAACAAATAAGCCGAAGTTTGTATTCCTACAATCTGACTAAGTCGGATCATGGCAAGCCGGTGTGCTACAAAATTCTCAGGATTTGTTTGCCCGTCTTTTCTGATGTATGGATCTTCAGCATTCTCCGGATCAGGCCACCAGTAATCACCTTCGGAATAAAAATCGTGTTGATCGCCGACACTCCGTTCGCAAACTGAATTTGTAACTGTTATAGGAACACTATCTAAAAAAGTGGTGGCAGTTTTGATGATATAATTTTGTTCTTGTTCTGAAACAAAAGGAATTTCAACTTTTGATTCTGAACATGCAAAAAGAATAAAAACGAACAATAACAAAACACCGTCCTTAATTTGAATAATCTTCATAAATAAATATTATTTTCATTAAACATTAACTACATGGGACACTGAGAAGGCATAGTGTTCAAAACAATTTTAATTTAATTTACTTTTGAAATTACAACTGAATTTTCCCCTTTTAACATTGGATTTCTGATTTCAAGAACAATTCTGGTAATTTCATCCCAGTATCTTTTTAATTTTTTATCGGTAATTTCTATCATTTCAATTTTCGGAGAAAGGGTTTTTGAATTGTATTTCATTTCCATTGTAAAACCATCTCCTTCAAGTGTTAAAATTCCAGGTGATTTTTCCAACACTTTACAAGCAGTAACAAAGTTGAGACTTGTTGAATTTTTTGCTACTTCACTTAATTCGTAATTATCTGAAATGGTAAATTTTTTGCCACGGTCTAAACGATAACTTCTTATCCACTTTTTAACTTTTGCCTCTTCTGTGTAGGCATTTGAAATATCGGTTGAAAAAACAGCCATTTTTGCATTTGCTTTAAAAGTTGAGTTTTTGGCAATAAACTCGTGTCCCTGCATCTGCTCGACACCATTTATTTTTGGCAAATTATGATAACCCGACTGCATGGTCCAGATTTCGTATCTCCGACTGCTAAACGTTTTTGCGGTGTATGTTTCGCGGCCAATGTCAACCAAACAAGGTTTCCCGTTAAAGTACATTACGCAAGTTCCTAAATCATTATGATTGTGACTTTCCGCGTTGTGTCCTCCTTTGGCTGCAAAAAAGAATCCATCAGTAGAACCTGCTTTATCTCGTGCTCCTGCAGCTTGTAATTGGGGCAACCAAAAATCACTAATTAAAGCATTTTCTGCCTCTGCATTTTCAATTTCATCCAAATGCATCAGTTGCATAATCTGTTCATCAATTTTACCCCCAGGAGTTTCTTTTCCCCAATCCTGTTTTTTGGCTAAAAAAGCACCAAATTTTTGCATCACTGGGTCGTTAATATCTTTCCCGTAACTGTAAATAATTTGTGGACGTCCGCCAGTTGTTGCATCGGCATCGGCAAAATTTATAAAATAGGGATAATTAATGTATGCCTTGTATATGTAATTTCCCATGTTTTGTATCAATGGAATATCATAAACATCAAACTTATCATCTGTGGCTCTTTTCAACAAATCGAGGCACTGATACAACGAGGCTCCTGCTCTTCCCCAATAAGATGGGCCTTCGTCGCATCCACCGTCTTCGGGATAATCATTTGTAAAGGAATCAAGCGAACGAATTACTTTCTGCACACCTTTGATTTTTTTTGTCTGATCATCTTCCAAAATTAAAATGGCAGTTAACATGTTGTGGTTTGTCCAGGGATTCCAGTTATTTACCGACCTGCTCCCATCCAATCCCTGCCACCAGAAATCATCGCGTTCGTAGTATGGAATTACCGCTTTTTTCATAATTTCATTTTTCAGTCTGGTAGCAATCAGTGGATGGATTTTGTCGAATTCATCTTTAAACAGCAACCACGTCCACGATAAAATATTTGCCATTTCGCCAACACCGAGATCAATTACGGGCTCATCGACATCGGGTAAACCGTGCGGCGCTTTTTGAACTGTCAAGTGTGCCGACCACCCCCACCAGGTTTGTTCGCTGTAATACCAAACTCCATTTACAATCTGGTCGGTAAAACGACCTTTGCCTTCTGCCAGCTCACCCATTACTAAAGCTACTAATGCAGAACGGGGAGCACCATAAACCTGTTGCCTTCGATCGCCCGAACGTATAATTTACAGATAATCAGTTGCTTTTACCACTGGCCAATTGTAATCCAAAGATTCCTCTGCATCCTGAATATATTGCTTTTTAAGATTGGAAGGCAAATTATTCCAAAAATTACGATCGTTATAATTTGGAAAACCTATGTCGGCGAAATCTTTTATCAAAGTATTTGCAATTCCAATTTGATTGCCTTCTTTTTGAAACAAATCTCTTTTCTCTTGTGAAAAAGTATTGAAAGTAAAACATAAGAATAAATAGAAAATCACTAATTTCTTCATGATAAAATGCTTAATTTTTAATTTGAAGCAATGAAATATTAAAATGATATTTTCCTGAACCCAATTCTTTGGCCTCTTTTGAGCCTGGCAAAATTACAGTGGCATTTGTATTTACTGGAATTTCAATATCGTATACAAATTTATCCCCTTCAATTTTCCAGTCCGATTTTATTTTCCCATACATCGAATTAAATTCAGCTTTGGCATTGGTAAGTCCGCCACCGGGATGCGGGGCAAGGAAAAAATGTTTGTAACCTGGATTTTCTTCGTCAATTTTGATACCTGCTACATACGTGTATAACCACTCACCGATGGCTCCATAAGCGTAATGATTAAAACTGTTCATGCCAATAGTTTGAAAAGTACCATCGGGCTTTTGTCCATCCCAGCGTTCCCAAATTGTAGTTGCCCCTTGAGTTACCGGATACAACCACGACGGATAATCCTTTCTGTTAAGAAGCATAAAAGCCAGCTCATCGAAACCCTGATCTGACAGTGTTTTACACAACAGTGGAGTACCTACAAAACCTGTAGTAAGATGACCCATTTTTTTTACATCATTGGCAAGATATTTCGCTGCGTTTGAAACCAAATTTTCGGGTAGCAAATCGAAAGCAATAGCCAGTGAGTATGCAGTTTGGGTATGCGAAACCAGTCTTCCATTCGGCGTTACAAACTCTGTAATAAAAGCTTTTTTAATGTTTTTAGCCAAGACTGAATATTTTTCAGCATCAGTTATATTTCCTATAATGATGGCTATTTTACTCAATAACATTGAGGAATAATAGTAATACGCTGTGGCAATCAAATCCTTTTCTGTGGTAGCTCCCGGATAACTTGAACTTGTTGTTGCAAATGCAAGCCAATCACCGTAATGACTATCACCTGTCCAAAGATAATCTTCACCTGCCCTGTTCGACATATATTCGACCCAACCTTTCATACTGGCATATTGCTCTTCCAAAATGCGTTTATCGCCGTAAGATAAGTACATTGTCCACGGAACTATGAGTGCAGCGTCTGCCCAGGCAGTAGATCCACCCCTGCCATTGCGCATATCAGGAATTACATCCGGAACCTTTCCGTCAGAAAGTTGGTCAGCAGCCAAATCTTTTAACCATTTGGTGTAAAAAGCTGCAACATCAAAATTGAAAGCTGCAGTTGGAGCAAAAACCTGTGCATCTCCTGTCCAGCCAAGCCGTTCATCGCGTTGTGGACAGTCGGTTGGTACGTCAAGGAAGTTGCCTTTTTGTCCCCATTGTATATTGCTCTGTAACTGGTTAATCATTGAGTCGGAACAGGAAAACGACCCGGTTGGATTCATATCGGAATGAATTACAACTCCGGTTATTTGATCCAGGGTTGGCGTTTCTGAAAAACCTTCCAGTTTTACAAAGCGGAAACCAAAAAATGTAAAATTCGGTTCAAAAATTTCCTCCACATCTCCTTTTAAAGTATAAATTTCAGTTGCTTTTGCTTTACGAAGATTTTCGGTATAAAAATTTCCTTCTTTATCCAGTACTTCGGCAAATTTTAAGGTTATCTGATCGCCCTTTTTACCTTGAACTTTAAATCTGACCCAGCCGACCATGTTTTGCCCCATATCGAACACGATTTCTCCTTTTGGGGTTTTAATGAATTTTACGGGTTTAATTTCCTGAATCGCCTTCACCGGAACACCTCTTTGTGCTACTAAAATATCTTTTGGCTGAGAAAATTCGATGGCATTCTCCCATTTGCTTTCTTCAAAATCGATTTGATTCCATCCCGTCATTTCCTTTCGAGCATCATAAATTTCCCCATTATAAATGTCTGACTCGAGAATCGGTCCGGTGGTAATTTTCCAGTTCTCATCACTTAAAATTATTTCGTTTGTACCGTCGGAATAATTAATTTGAAGCTGAACAAAAAGTACTAAACGATCACCATAATATGCCTTATTATTTCGGAATGCAATGCTGCCCCGATACCATCCGTCGCCAACAATTGCCCCAATTGTATTTTTCTGCCGAATCATTCCAGTTACATCATAGGTTTGATATTGCAGTCGTTTGGTGTAGCTGGTCCACCCCGGAGTAAAAAGTTCATCGCCAACTTTTTTACCATTCAAATAGAGTTCATATAATCCAAGTGACGTGACATAAACACGAGCTGATTTTATTTTTTTATGAGTTGAAAACTCATTTCTGTAATAATGTGCGGGTAGCGACTTGTCAACTCTTTTTTCGTCTTTCATCGTAATCCATGAAGCTTTCCATGATTCGGATTCCAAAATTCCCATTTCCCAAAATGCAGGTTCACTCCAATTCGTTACTTTTCCGTTATTGTCCCAAATCCGCACCTGCCAGTAGGCGCGCTGCATCGATTTTAAAGCCGTCCCGTCGTAATTAACATTCACCGAATTATCGCTGTTTACCTTTCCGCAAGTCCAGATTAATCCGCTTTTTTTACGAAGTTTTTCAGGCGAATCTGCCACCCTGATTTCGTAGGCTGTTTGTTTTACATTCTGTTCTTCAGAAAGAATTTGCCAGCTAAACCTTGGTTTTTTAATATCAATACCAATTGGATTTTCAGCGTATTCGCAAACCAGTTTTACCACCTGGTTTTTTGCATTTGACACCATCGATATTGTAGCAAAAAACAATATCAAAAAAATTAGCTTTAGTTTTTTCATTTTTTGTTATTTAGGTTATAAAGTCTAAAATTAACCGAAAGAAGCACAAAGTTTTCAAGTTGTTACTCTAAAATGAATTAATACGAACCTCAATCTCATTCACACCCGAATTCAAACGGATGGTTCCAAACGAAAGATTTACCGATTCGCCATTTAAGGTAACCAAATCTTCAGCAGAAAATCCGGCATTAAATTCACCAACCATATTTGCAGGTAATTCTATTGAATATTGTGTCAAACGCGCATTTATACGTTTGTAATCGCCTTTGATTTGTCCTTTTATTGTAGGAACAGTTATGGAACTGTTTTTCAAATTGGCCATTTGCGGATGAATTATAACTATACCAAATCCCGGTGTTTTAGGTTGAATTCCCCACAATCCACGCGGAATGATATTTGCAGGAGCAGCGCCCCAGGCATGGTTCCAGTCGGAGTTAGGCTTGTATCGCATATCCCAGGCTTCCATGGAAATGGTTGAACCCACCTTAATCATGTTGTACCAACTGCGGTCGTTTGTGGCGGTCATTAATTCCAATGCATAATCAGATGCTCCGGCATTGTACAAGGCTTCCATCAAAAACTGAGCACCATATACACTGCATCCCATACCGCGGGTTTTGATGTAGTCTGCTACACTTCTTTTATAAGCTTCGGGCACAACATCAAAAGCCAACGGCAACATATTGGCATGTATTGAACCGTGGTCGGTATCAGCACCGTCGGTATAAAATCCACCGGCTTTGTTAAACATCTTTTCGTTGATGGCTTTTTTTACTTTCATCGCCCGCATTTTGAAATCCAACTCCTCTTCAGGTTTATCAAGCAAAGTGGCAAACTCAGCCATAATTATCATGTTTTTGTAGTAGAAACTATTGATGACTGTACTTATTGGCGTGAAAACAAATCCATCGCGTTCGCCTTGCGGCCAGTCTTTTGGTAATTTCCAACCCGTATCTTTTTGTGCAGGTGGCCAGTCAACAATGTCTCGAACACGTTGTGTTGTATCAGCAAATCCAAGCTTAGCCATAAACGCACCATTCATTTTAGGTGATGAAGTACTGATCAGACCATCTTCGTATTCCAATTCCATTAAAGTTTTGTGTTTTAATGGCTCGTAGTATTTTTTTATAAGTTCGTCATTCCCGGTGTACATGTAATCCTGATAAAACATGAGTGCAACATGTAGCTGCCATTCGGTTGGCCAGGTGGGGAAATCCATAAAATATTCGATGGTTTTTCGTGCAATGGAATATTCGTTGTCAACCGAATAATGGCTCAATTGGTTTAGATAAGCATCAGCTTCGTACGGAATCCGTTCGCGGTCACCATCAACATAATAACCGGCAAACGACGTTGCTTTTTGCGAATATTTACAAAGCTCCCAAACCTGGTTTAAAATTTCACTGGAACTGGAAAAAGAACTTGTACTGTTATCGAAATAATTGAAGTAAGCAATTTGTGTCAGGTTCTCTGCCTTCAAATTAATTGGTCCTTCAATTTCAACATAACGAAAAGGAAAGATTACGGAAAACGAATCGGGCAGCGCAACTGCCATCGATTTTGTGTTTCGTTCGTCAACTTTTAATTCTAGCTGATAATCTTTTTTATCTGGTGAAACTTTTAATGTTAATTCCTGGTAACGGATTGTTCCACTCGGATTCTGGTCGATTTTTCCATCCAGCAATTTTTCACCCAAACGTATCTTTAGAGTTTCCGATTTTTTTGCTGCATAATTGATCTCTAACGTTCCAAAAGCATCTTTTCCAAAATCGGCGAAATAAGTTCCATCTATATTCTTTTTAAAATTGACAGGTTTTATTTTTTCAATCTGAAACCAGTTGTGCGAGGTTAGTTTTTCGCCAAAAATACCGGTTTGAAATTGTTGTGGTTCAGAATATTCTGAAAGGCGATTGTCTTTGTCAAAAATGCGCACTTTCCAGAAATAGTTTGTGTTTGGTTTTAATGGTTCCCCTCCAAATTCAACATCGGTTGATTTGTTGCTGCGCACATTCCCGCTGTCCCAAACATCGCCAATATTGTTGTTAATATTTTCTTTTGTGGATGAAACTAAAACCTGATACGCTTTTTGAATTACAGCTTCCTTTGGCACAACCCAACTAAATTCAGGTTTGTTATCAATAATTTTGGTGAAACGCGGGTCGCGTATGTATTCAATCGTCAAATCTGACGGAATTCCCGAATACGGATCGGCATATTTCAATCCCAGTTCATCATTTTTCCGACGGAACTCCAGCAGTATTTTTTTGTATTCCGCTTTGTCCGACAGATTATTTATTTCCTTTGGGTCATCCTTTATATTATAAAGTTCTTCAATAGATTTATCATTGATATAACGCAAATATTTCCATTCGTCAGTGCGCACTCCTTCGCTTGGTGGAATGTTCTCAAATTCCCAAAGATGCTCAATTAAAATCGTATCGCGATTTATAGACTTCTCTTTTCCTGTAACAATTGGCATCAAACTTTTTCCCTGGTATGTTGAAGGAATTTGTACACCGGCAAAATCCAATATCGTAGCCGGCACATCAATATTCAATGCCATATCTGAAATATTCTGATGTTTTTTTACCCTCGGATCATAAACAATTAGGGGAACGCGTATTGAATTGTCGTACATTAACCATTTTCCAGAGATTTGGCGTTCTCCAAGAAAAAAACCATTGTCACCAATCAAAATAATTACCGTATTTTCATCCAACCCTTTCTCAGCTAACTTTGTCCTGATTTTTGCAATTTCCATATCGATTCCGTAAATCATTCGGTAATAACCTTTTGTGCTGCGTTGGTATTTTTCCGGAGTATCATCTTTCCAAAACCAGCGGGTGCGGTTAAACCCATCGCGTACAAGCTTAGGCAATGCATAAAAATATTTGTCATCAGCTAAATCAGGACCCGGCAAAACTATATTTTGATACAGCTTGTCTGGTTCTTCTTGCCAGAAATATTGCAGGGGTGCATTGTCGTGGGCATGTGGAGCACTAAAACACAACGATAGTAAAAAGGGTTTATCCTTGGGTGCATTTTCTATAAAATCCAAACCTTTTTGTCCGGTATATCGTGTAAGATGGACGGTATCTTTACCCAAAGTTTTGTAATAATATCCGCGATAATCGGGGAATTGTCCGTTACGATCGTAATCTTCAATAACATTAAACATCTTTTCTTTATCAGGATAGTTCACACCAAATTTCCCATAGAAACCGGTATAATAACCCGCGTCTTTTAAAAGTTTTGGGTAAGCCACCTCCATAAATTCACTTCGGATGTTTCCGGTTTGAAAGGTATATTTATGTGTACGCTCATGCAAACTGGTAAAAATACTTGAACGACTGGCCGAACAAATTGGCGTAGTAACAGCTGCATTTTGGAAATAAACACCACTTTCTGCAAGTTTATCCATTTCGGGAGTTTGTGCTATTGGATTTCCGGAATAACCCAGTGCACTCCAACGTTGATCGTCGGTAAGGATAAAAATAATGTTCGGTCTTTTGTTACTGGATTTTTCCTTTTTCTGACTTGTTGCTTTTTGCACATTTCCAATCAGAAATAGGCATAAAAACAATACAATTTTAAAATTTTGTTTCATTGTTTAAAGTTATTTAAATCACATATTTTTGCTACTATTCTATTCAATAAAACTAAAGAAACTATTTTCAAAAAAATTTTGTATCCCGTTGCATCCCGTGGAAACTGAATAGTTTATTTGTATTCTCCATTTTTGTTTTTAAGTTCCATCTGTTTTTTTTCAACAAAAGAATTACTTAATTTTTATCGGCTTTTCAAAATCGTTTTTCATTTGGTAAGGAAGTTTCCAAATGTTACCCTTAAAATCACCAAAATAGAGTTCCGATTTACTGAGTTTATGCGAATGTCCATCGGCCCAAAAAAAACAAAAAGGTGCTTTATAATCCACCGGCTTGCGCACGTATGAATGGCTGAACTCACTTTTTCGTGTTAATTGTTTTTCTTTTTTCCATTTTTCACCGTAGTTTTTCGAACGCCAAACTGCAAGTTCGCCTCCAACGCCCCACTTTTGCGGACCTTCTTCTGTTGGTCCTACAATTTTCCATTCATTTGCCGAAATGTATAAACTCCCCATATCGTAATTATGGTCGGAAGTGGTAACCACAACCGTTTGCCATTTATTTCCATTCCATTTGGTAATGCACCATTCGTAAGGTGCGCTGACAGGACCCGGTTCGTGACCATTGCTGCGAATATACAAACAAACCGGATTTCCTACAGCATCAAAACCCATGTCTTTCAAATACAAATTTTTACCTTTCGAGCTGTAATCAATTGCCCTCGCCGGAGATTCTAATTGAACCAGCGGCAACTCCAATTGTATTCCTTCAACACTCGTCCATGTTTTTCCAAAATCGGCAGATTGAACGTAATACAAATCACTTCGTTTATCTACATTTCCATTTGGGTGACGATTAAAAAATGTTCCAACAACCTTATTGTCAAAAACATTACTGGTTTGATAATGACCCGATTTTTCTCCTTCATTTACAGGAATTGCAGCCAGCATTTTATCGTCTGTCCAATTAATTCCATCGGTGGAAGTTTCGAAATAAAGTTGACGTACACCCGTATATTTTGTAAAAAAATGAAAAAACCCAAAATCGGTATTCCAGGGTTGAGGGTAAGTCATTTCTTCTTCAGAAATTTGTTCAAATTCATCAATACTAAAAGGCTGTTTACTTTTGTATTTAAATCCTGGCCGCGATCTTCCTCGTCCACTTACAAATACACGAATATAACCTTCATCGTCAATCATAATTGAAGGATTATCGTGCGGATCGTTCACTCCTTTTTTATCGTAAACCACGGTTGGTTTGGATACCATTCCTGTTTTATGATCGTACTCACCAATCATACAAAGTAAATGTTTTTCGTTTTCAGAGGTTGTTCCGCCAAAAACAAAAAAGGTTTTATCGACTTCTGTCGAGTAAATTGCGAGGGGAACATGTTTTGCGGTGTAAGTTCCGAGGGCGCCTGAGTATTTGTCGCCATACTCGTATTTCTGATTTAGTTCGAACCAAATGGGACGGTAACCATCTATTTTGGTGCTGTTGAGGGATTGGGCATTTGTGAATATTGTGATGATTATTAAAGTTGAAATTAGGAATGTTTTTTTCATCGTTTTTCCTGTATTAATTTTGATTCATAATTGCGGTTCATGTTTGGTCTTCTTTTCAATCTCTTTATTGTGGATGAACCTTTTAAAATTTATATCTATAATTCCCAGGTTGAAACCCGGGGCTATAAATAATAAACTATCAGGGAGTATTTTTGAAAAACTCTAAATTTGCCGTTTTTCCATCTGAAAAAGGAATCGTGATTTCCCAACTCCCTTTTTCAGAATCTGTTATTTCCAATTCTATTTCATCAGAATTTTTCGAAATAATTTTTGCTTTTAACTCTGGTGCTTCTTTTTCCGATGGAACCAAAAGCCAGACAAAAGTTTCATCTGAATTAATTATTGTGGAATAAATTGATGCAACGTTTGGTTCAAATTTATTGTATTCTTCACAGTACCAGCCTTGGATCTCTGGTTCTTCCTGTCCTTTAATAAATTCTATTTTCCAATCCGGTTTTTCAACCGGAATAACTTTGAGATTTCCTTTTACATTTTTTGTTGAAACAATTCCATCAGGCAAAATTTCCACTTTACAATTGGGATGCCAATGCCACAGTGTTTCTATCTTTCTAGTTTGGTTCGTTTTTATTTTATCTACAACAACCCAAAATTCATCACGGACGTACATCATCGAACGATTGTGTTTTACATTATCAAGGTCGTAATATTTGTCAAATGAATTCCAGGCATAATCAAATTCAGGAGTAATTTTCCAATGATCCTCCGAAAGTGGTTTATCCACTACCCTAATATCGGATTCCTGTCCTTTTCCATCAATTAATACAGAATTATGTCCATGAGTTCCTTTTGCGTAAGGACGAAATTTTTGAGCAACTGCTCCCGTATAGGCAAAACGCCCGGCATCAACCAATAAATCTCGTCCATAAGCAGAAATTGAAATATGTAATTTGTCGTTGTGCTGGTGACCACTTCCCCACGGACCTACATCAAAAAAGGACCACTGGGCATCTTTATTAAAACCACTTCTTGAAATGAGTTGTCCGGCCCAGGGATAAAAGTAAGACGGGCCATCCACAGGTTTTATTCCCGACTCTCCGTTTGTTGCAATGAACTCCCATTCTGGTTTATTGTACTTTTTTGCTCCCCGCAGAATAAGTTGCACATCACTTCCCCGATCGCCATCGTTATTAAGTATTCGATTACCATCAGGACGAACAACATGAGCAATATAACTATACATTTTCTCTATTGTTTGATTAAAATAACTTGGAAGTCTATAATTTGCCCGGTCGCAAATTTCTTTAAACAGAACAAAATTATTCATGGCCACATTGTGGTAATGAGAAGTTAGCTCGGTTTGAGTTCCGTCGGCATAAACCTGACCTTTCATACTTTCGCTAATTGTATTAGCAGCATAATCAAGCCATTCATCTGATTTTATGAATTCCGGCCAGTTTGTTGCAACGGTTGCCAGAGCCGAAATTTCCATAGTGAGCCAATTATTACCACCGTGAAAATTGCGGTTGTAGTTTGCGTGATCGGGCAAACTGCTTAACATTAAAAGTAAAGTAGCATCGTTTATATATTCTGAATTCAGAAAACCATAAAATATATGCGACCACACTTTCGCACGTGCCGCCACCTCTAAACCTCTCCAAATTGATTCACTACTCTTTTTAGCCGGATAAGGCGCACTTTTAATGATAAAATCCCGCAAGAACTCATCAATATAAATGGCATATTTTGGATTACCAGTTTCAAAATACACGCTAAATACTTTGCTTATTTGGCTATGCCGATTGGAAAGCCACGCCCATTCACGGTCGTTGTTTGGTCCTTTGTAATACCAATCCCGATGACCGTTATTTCCCCAGGGAACTTCGCCTCTAACATTTTGTACGATAAATACATTTTTTAAAGTTGTATCGGCATCGGCATCGGTTTTTGTTGATTTTACGGGCTGGATATTTTGCAAGTGAGAAGCTGTTTCTCCATTTTTATAATAATACAGAAGTTGATTGCAAGCTTCAAGCAAATTTCCGGATTCGTGTGCTGACTTTACTTTTTCCATGCCTTTGTAATCGAGGTTGAATTGTTGAAGCATGGTTTCCATTTGGCCTGGATAGGCTTTGCAAATGTCTTCTACGCTTATAATTTCTCTCCAGATTTGGGCGGAAGTGCCAACTGAAACAAGGATAGCCAGAACGAAAAGAAATAGTTGTTTAGATTTCATACCATGTTGTTTTATATTTAATCAATTTCTGCTTTTGACGCTCATGCAACTTTTGTTCACTACTAAACAAACGTGGATGAGCCTTTAAATAATTACTTGCGATATTCCCCGGGTAAAAACCGGGTATAAATATTCTACTTCAAAGGCGTTTTTTATTCGTTTCTTAATAGTTTATACAAATACAACTGACTCGGTGCTGGCCAAGGTTTTTCTCTGGGACGATCGCGGTTTCGGTTGATAGTTTCCCATTTTAATACGTAGCTGCTATTTTCGTCCTCTGCTTTTCCAAGGTCTCCGGTTGTTCTTACCCCGAGCCCGGGAAAGGCTCCTTCTATTTCCAAATCCGTTTCAAATGGTTCGGATTTTAACACCTTCCCAATACTTTTAAATTTATCATTTAGCAAAATTGTTCCGTTTCCATGTTTTATGTGCCAGTAATCTACTTCATAATTTCCATCTGACCTTTTATTAAACTCTTTTAATTTAATATCAACATTTATACTACCATTACCCGAAAAATACCAACGGTAATCCCAATTGGTAATTTGAGTATAAACCCAATTGCTATCCTGAATGTGTGCTGAATAAAACTGTGTAAATCCTTTTTCATCGAACTTGTGGTATACAAAAACGGGTTTATTGTTTTCATCTAAACAAAGTTTTGCTGCAAGGTTGATTATTCCCCCTTTTACCGGAATTGGATCAACAATTAGCAGTTTTTTGTCCAGGGTTGCGGGTAATTCGAATTTTTCGTCAAATGCATTGTACCAGTTTATTAAATCAGGACTTTTCATATACGAGAGGTCGTGGTTAGTTGAACAATCGGGTGTGTCGCGCCAAACCCAATACACATGATACCAACCGTCTTTCATCATTGTTGGTTGAGTTTGGTAAGCATTCATTAATCCTTGTCCATCGGTTAACGGAACATCGAGCATCCGCGACCACTTTTTGGTTTCGCATGAATAAATATTGTAAATCTCGTTGCCGTTTCCACTACCTCCATCCCGGTAATGATAAAGCAATTCGCCCTCTTTTGTCAGCATAAAATGTGGATACGTGGTCCTTTGTTCTTCTGTTCCCACCATTTCAATAATTTGTTCTATCGTTGAAATATCTTCGGGAACTGTACTTCGGAAATAAGTTAATGGATTTACATGCACATTTCCGGAAAGATGAATAAATCCAGCTTTATCTATTCCAAGTGTAATAAAATTATGACTGTTCCAACCAAGGACAGTACTTGTGCCTCCAGCAGTTTCGCGACTCGTAGGAGTTAAAATATGCAACTGAAATTTATCTTCGTCCAGATTTCGCTGGCCAACTACCAGATTTCGATTGGCATTATAATAAGCAATGTACTGCCGATTTCTATGGGTATACAAACAAAAACCAACCGGATGTCCAGCCCAAACAGAGTCTATTTTTAGGGTCTCAACAATGGTCTCGGTTTCATTGGTTTCGTCAATGACAATTGGTTTTGCGGGTTGTTTTTGGGTACAAGCTAAAAGTGCAATGATTAGGATTGGAATGAGAAGGAATAGATTTTTCATAAAAGTTAATTTTGTTGAGTTTTTTCTATTCGATTAGTTTTATGGTTACACTTTGCCCTGCGTAATTGCCCCGAGGTAAATCAATTGTTATCTCACTAAAACCCGCAATTTCATTCCAATTTGAAATAAAATTTTCACCACGTGGTATAATTTTAGATGAAACCGAAAAATGAAACTTACCCAATTCGCGATTAGGATCAGAAACCGAAATTCTAGAAACTTTTTCATTTACCATTTTCATCATCATAATTCCCGGATTATCGGAAATCAATTTCAATTTTTCCGAAATCTGAATTTCTCCGGCTTTAAAAAATACGGCTTGGCACATTTTTAATCCCGAATGTTTTACTGCTTGCAACTCGGGTGTATTTGACAAAACTTCCACATTATTTTTTGAGGCATTTTGTTCCAATTTTTCAATTGAGGTTGCCGGAACTACAATATATACATAGGTTTCTTCGCTTGGTCTTTCGCCATGATCGAGCCAAAGTTTAAACACATCCAATTTTACTTCCTCTTTTGGCGAATCGCTTTGTTTATTAATAAGCCACCACGAACCGGTTGCTTCATTATTTTTAATACTTATCGCTGTAGGTTGCGGAAAAACATAGCCCACTCCATCCTGAAAAACCCAGTCGATATTTTTATATTCCTTTTCTCCTTTTTTCAAAACCGATTTTTTGTTTTGAGAGGAAATGGTTACTTCACTTTTTAGCAAACATTGGTTGAGCGTTGTAACAACTGGTAGTTTGGCTTTGCCCGAAATTCCTGCTCCCAAACAAACATATTCATCATCGAAAAAAAAACACGATTTTCTTGCAATTAGCGGGTCGTGAGGACTTTTAAAATCGAAGGCCGCAGCGCCATATTTCCCATCGGTTACCGCTCCGACAAAATTAGTTAAACCTAGCTTTTGAATTTCGTTTGGCACAGGTAATTCCTGTTTCTGCATAACCGTTGTTCCGGGTATTTTTTGGTAGTCGAAAACCGGTGCGATGTCGTAATATTCATCGCCGGTTACCGAAATATGATTTGCACCATCTCCCCGGTGATGATTCAACAATCCTTCGCTATTGTACGGTTCTTCCATGTTGTTTGTTCGGGTGGAGTACATTCTTACTGAAGTAAACCAATTGGGACGTTGATAGGAAAAATGTTCAGAATGCCAGAAAAAAGTGGCATGAGAAAGTGTTGGTTTTATTCCTTTATTTCGAATGTCAACTATTTCCTGAAGTTCGTCTTTTCGATAATTTGTGGTTAATAATAATCTTTCAGCGGTAATTGCACTGTAGGCATGCAAAGTACTTTTGCGACTTATACTTCGGTTTTTTGCTCCTACATCGGGATATTTACCAAATACCGCGGTCTTACAAATTCCATCCAAAAAATAATCGATTAGTTGATCTAGCTTTTGCTCCGAAAATGAATATTGGGTACCATTTGTATAAATCGCCCATTTTACAAAAGCATCGGCATAACTTAATCCGTACGAAAGTGTATTGTTCACACCATCAACCCGGTGGTGAAAACTATTGTCGTACTGAATTCCGCGGCCACCCGGTTCTCTGTTTGAAAAGCCTGTTGCAATGTGCCTAAAACCATAACCATATTCAGCCCCAACCCATTCAACATATTTTATTTCACTTTCAATTACTCTTACTACCTCATCAAATTTTTTATTGTTTCCTATAAAAAGCATATTTTTTGCCTGAATTCCTGCAATTTTTATTCGGTCGCCACCTGGACGGGCACCGGGTGCATCAATATTTGCGCGACCAATAATCGGCTGGGCTTTTTCAACCAAATCTTTTGGTAGCTCGTTGCCAATTAGCAGCATTAAACTTACCAAACTATTCGTTGTCCCTATTTGATTGTGCCACCAGTTGTCGCAAAAATAATCGTTATCAACCCAATTTTTAAGTGCCAGTTCGATTGTGATTTTTACCTGTTTGTTTTTGTGGAATTTTGAGTCCTTATTTTTATAGGCTCGAGCCAATGAAACCAGATTTCCATAATGCCGAACGTGCTGAAATCCGGTACGTGAAACATCTGCATAATCAATTCCAGGCCAGGTTCCATCTTCCTTTATTGTTTCTACTAAGGTTGCAATTCTGGAGTCTTCAACTTCCGGATTCATTAAGGTTTCAACAACACGGGCTTTAATTATGTTTATGTTGGTTTGTGCGTGGCTAATGTTTGTAATAGTCAGCGCAAGTATGATAACTAATGAACAAATTTTACACCTGATATTCATTTGTTTAATTTTTTATTATCAATGGTGAGATTCCCTTATTATGCGCGAATGATGTTTGTTTTCTATCAAAGCTCCGATAATTTTACTATAATTTTTATTTTGCCACTGTTAATCGTCCATGCAGGAATACGGATTTCAATGCGCTTTAATCCTTCAATTTGCCGATCTATTTTCAAAGGTGAAGGATAGAGGGAAATAACAGAAACTGCTAATTTGGGATGTGAAATATTTTCTAACATCAATTTCTTTCCGTCTTGTTTTAAAATGGCTCCGCCTTTTACTATTTCCACTTCTGCAGTAGTCATCAATTGCCAGGTAATTAAATTTGTTTCCTCCGAGATCTCTATGTAATCTTCAATAATCAATGAAGTTGGACTATCTTTTGTAAATCTACGCATGCAACTTTTCAGCTGACCTTCAAAAGCAGGAGTCATATCAAAAGTAGCTTCGGGTGTTTCTCCGTTTTTAAAATCAACAATTGTGGTTAAACCCTCGGTATTATGTAATTGATTATTAACTGAAATTGTGCTGTGACCAAAATTATTTTTGGTAAGTAAGGTCCAGCGTTCGCAGTCCTGACAACGTCCCCACAAATCGAAACCAATTTTTTCCAAATCGTTATAGTTCTGATTGCCCGGGTCGATTACCCAACGAACTCCATTTAATTCAAAAATAAAGGAGCCGCCGTCCATATTTCCATGGTTAACCATTCCTCTGCCACCTTTTCCACCAAAATAATATTTATGGATATCGTTTTCTCCGCCGGTAAAAACAACCACAGGATTTGCTCCTTCACCTTTCCAAACTGCAGGTATTTTTACTTCAACTTTTTCTTCGTATTGAGCCAACCACACTAAACCGGCACCTGCCAGTCGTGAAAGTTTACCCATTTCATCCGCTGGTGTTAAAAACCGTTCTTTTTCGAAAAACTCGGCATTTCCAGTTTTTGTTGCAAACCATGCCAGCACAATATCTCCACTTTCTCTTCTTTTATCTCCGCAATCGGAAAAATTATAGTACCAGCCCGATGGTGTGTTCATTAAAGACCTGAAGATTGCACTTTCTTTAAAAGCCGGATAATTTAAATGACCAAAATCGGTACCGAAGGCACTTTCACACATTGCGGCCGTAACCACCGAAAAACTTGTTCCGTAACTCCAATAAGTAGAGCCTTCGGGATAAACTCCATCGGGCCCGTATTCAACCAATGAATGTGGAAGTCCATCTAACGCCCGATGAATGGTCTTAGCAGCCAATTCCGGGTTAACTTCTGCAATGGCAATCGAAGCAGCAATCATTCCACCATTACAAACCTGGTTCCAATTGTTGGTCCCATAAGCCCATCCCGGATTATTTCCACTTTCGGGCCAGCTGGGTAGGATTCCTTTTTCGATGAGCGCAGTTTTTGCCAGTTCAATGGTAGATTTTGGTAATTTGCCAGCAGTCCAATCCAACGCAAAAGCCACTGCCATTGACATTTCTGCCACATCGAGATAATGTGAAGGATTCCAATCCGAAAAGTTACAAACGGCAACCACTTCATCGTTTATTCGAGCTAAAATTTTTGGATCCTTTTCTATCCGATAAACCATTCCCAGCATGTTTATTCTCCTAAGCATCTCGCGTGAAACACCCAGTAGTCTGCGACCTTGCAGTTTTCTTTCCAATAACGGTAAGGTTAAAGCCTTCTGAGCGTTTATTTTCACTGCAGCGTACATGTTTTTAACAACCTGATTGGTTTTTAATTTCATTTTTAATTCTTTTTCAATGGTTGAATTGATAACCAAACGGGGTTGTGATTTACGCAAGTTCTTTTTTAGATACTGCACCGACATTGGATTGTCGAGTTTAGGTATTTCTTTTTCCTGCGCAAATGCCGGCAACAGAATTACCAAACAAAACAGACTGATTAATAAATTACATTTTATTTTCATTTCTTGTTGGTTTATGATTGTTATAATGTCGTTTCGAATGAAGAGAGAAATCTTTTCCATTTTGTAAAAGATTTCTCAGTCATTCTTTCATCGAAATGACAATTCTTATAATGAATATTGTATTATTTTTTTCTTTCCATTTTCCATAATTTCGAGTTGAAGATTGGATGAGCCGACTTTTGGATTTCCAATCATTTCAATTTTAATAATTGGCTTTACATATTCAAAAGGTGCAACAAGTGTCACAAATCTTATTTTGACATTTTCAGTTTCCTTTCTCATACGATAACGAAAAGCCGGGCGAGGTTCTTTTTTAGTATAAACAAAAGAAACTTGACCTACCTCCTCTTCCAGCTTTAAATCTTTTTGTTTCATGGTTTGGACCATCACATTCCACCCTTTTTCAAACGAAGAGCAAACCGATGAATTTTTATAGTCGAAATTTACATTTCCGGGAGCCAGCTGGAAATGAATGTCAACATCTCCTGTAGCTTTTCCGATTGCTTCATCTACAACAATAAAAAATCGTTTTTCAACAAAAAAAACAGCCCGCCGATGAGTTAGATTTTCATAACTTTCATTTTCAACTACTAAAATATCCAGGTTATCTTCCTTTTGCCATTTTAAAAGTTTTGGCACATATTTAGAATTTTCACCATTTAAAGTTAAGGTTTGATGAACTTTGGTTTGCCTGAACCAGGCGCGGTTTTCCGGGTCACCACTGTAAATATAGCTACCGGCATCGGGCATTAAATTTCTGCCGCCGGCGTATAACTCAAAAGTTCCATTATCGGGCTGGCAATGTCCGCCACCGTTTGGCCCACATTTCAAAACCAAACAAGTTGCATCTTTATCCCATCCACTACGCATTGAATACAATCCACTTTCGGGCAAAGCAAAAGTAGTTGCTTCCGGCTTTTCACCTTCATTTCCATCAGTAGCCAAATATAAAAAATCGTCGCGGCCAAACATTTTTGCCCATGTTAAATATTTTTCTTTGTATTGGCCAGGAGTTCCTGTCCAGGCATCGCCAAATTGCGCATTAGTTCCATTAGGATGGCAAAGTTTCAAAGGAACTTCACACATAAGCTCAATCGTTTTTAGGTACGATTTTGGAAAGGCATTTTCAATTCCATTTATTTTTGCTAATTGGAAGGTCCGCAAAAACCAGTTAATACAACCCAAATGATAACTTATGGCTAACTCCCGTTGATGTCCATCAGGATACACCTGTAAATTGATTTCGTTATTCAGACGCAGGAAAGCTTCCTTCTGCCATTTTTCAGCATCTTTAAATTCTGGAAAAGTGATGGCAATAAAAGCCATACCTTCGGCTTCCATTAATCCCCAGTTACTGCGGGTGCTGTAAGCAGTCATTAAAAATTCCGCATGGTCGTAACAACTGTTTAAAAAGGCGACCAAAACTTCGGGAGTAAAATTTGGCGAAAGTATAAAACGCTGGAATAAACCTGTCCAGTTATTGCCACGAATACCCGCTTCTATTGAGCGCCAGGCATATTTATGATCTGCATCATTTGGATTTTTTTGTGTCCAGTCCATAAGTTGATTACACCACTCTTTGGCAAATTTTTCGTCACCGGTTTGTTGGTAAACTTTTCCCATAGCATTCCAGAAATACATGCGATTTAGTTGCCACACCCACTCATTGTCAGAAACCGGGCTTGAGCTCCAGTCAATATCTTCGCCACAAAAAAAAGAACGATATGCCGGCTGTCCCACAAAAATATGGTTAAGGGCATCGTTTGCCCATTTTAACTCTTTTTCTGAAACCGATTCCTTTAAATTATTTTCTGATACTCTGCAAACCGGATGTTTAACCGATACTCGGGTTTTGTAATATTCTAACAATTCCTCAGCAGCCTTTTCAGGAAAATTCGAATATTGGTTAATTTTTCCCAACCCTTTTGCATTATAGTTCAGTCGGGATAAAAGCAATTCTATTCCCTGATTATTGGGAACTTTTTGGACTTTAGAATTATTGACCGGTTGCACCAACATTGGATAATCGAGCATCGGGATTTCTTTTTCTTGCGCAGTAATTATCTGTGGAAAAATAGAAAAAATCAGGATGTACAGCAGAATTATAATGAGTTTCATTTCTTTTCAAGTCTATGATTTAGATTTTATAAATTTAGAAGAATAAGCTCAAAGATCAATATTTCATTAAAATTAAATATCTGCACTTTATAGCAATGAAATTTAAATCGTTAACCAAAGCAACCTCAACCTATTGACTTTCAGATATTATTTACGTAACTTACAATGGAGACCATTAAATCTCTTTAGACTCTTGTTCCATGTGTTATTTGATTGAATTTTTCGGTTTGACATTTTATTACATACCAATTCAAAATAAATCAACTAAAATATGTAATAGTTATGAAGCCAAATGAATTATTAATTCGGATTTTTATACTTGCTTTTTTTATTTACAAATAGCTTTTTATAAAAAGGAATAAACAATTTAGTGCTTGTTCTTCTGTTATTTCTTTTATCCAAAAACTTTTTTTCCTCCAGAAGTTCCCTGAAATAATCATATTTATT
>CAYZBC010000010.1:0-42193 GCA_964476535.1 uncultured Maribellus sp. | reverse complement strand
CCGATGCATGGGCATCGATACAAACATCCCACCAGGCCATTGTATTTTCCCAATTGGCTGAATCCGGAACATCTTGTCCGGTGTGAGCTCCAAGAAGCTGTAGTCCGTTTACTTCGCATAAATCTTTAAATTCAATTGGATCCATCCCATAAATTTCACCGTCGGCATAACCCGCAGTTTCCACAAATTTATAACCCATTTCGCCAACTTTGGCTACTGTTCCGGCAACATCGGCTTTCATTGCATCGCGCACCGAATACAACTGCAATCCTATCATTTTCTCTTTTGGTGCTGTTTCGCAAGAAGTAAATCCTTGTAATAAAAAAGCTACCGCGCCCAATAGAAATGAAAACTTTAAACTGATTTTTTTGATTGACATTTTTTTGATTTAATTTATTTCCTAACAATTTAATTTCCAACGAAATTATTTAACACTTCTTGTAATAAGAACAAATATGAGATTTTTATTTCATATATAATTCGTTTGTTATTCATAACGCTATTTTTGTAGTTTGAAAATTCTTAAATGAAGAACAAAGATTTTTTAGCAATTGGTTCGGCATTGGGAGCTGCCTTTTTTTGGAGCTTCTCCTTCGTATGGTTTAAAATTGCTTTTATTGCATATAATCCGATAACAGTGGTAATTTTTAGATTGGCAATTGCTGCAGTGTTAATTACCCTCATTGCTTTCTTTTTTAAACGGCTACAAAAACCAACACGAAAAGATTTACGTCTTTTTATTTTGATGGCGTTTTTCGAGCCCTTCATTTATTTTCTGGGCGAAAGCTACGGTTTAAAATATGTTTCTCCAACGGTTGCAGCCGTTATTGTTGCTACCATTCCACTTTTTACGCCACTTGCAGCGTGGTATTTTCACAAAGAAAAAGTTAGGTGGATGAATGTTGTTGGTTTGTTGTTTTCGTTTATTGGCGTTGGATTTGTTGTTTTAAACGGTGCTTTCCAACTCGATGCGTCGCCTTTGGGAGTGAGCTTGGAATTTATAGCTGTTTTTGCTGCAATTGCATATGCTATTGTTTTAAAAAATCTGGTGTCGAGGTACAACACATTAACAATTATCGCGTATCAAAATATTATCGGAATTATATTTTTTCTACCCATCTGGCTGGTTGTCGATTTTAACCACTTTATTCATACGCCATATCATCCGCAAGCATTTCGGGCAATTATTTTGCTGGCTGTTTTTTCATCGACACTCGCCTTTGTTTTTTTCACACAAAGTATTCGGAAAATTGGTGTTACGCGGTCGAACACATTTATTAACCTGATTCCGGTTTTTGTTGCTGTATTTTCGTATTTAATTTTGAAGGAAGAATTGGGATTACAAAAAATTATTGGAATTGTGATTGTGGTTGCCGGCCTGTTTTTAGCACAGTTAAGTCGAAAACCAGGAAACAGGAAAGATGAGGTGATTGAAATTCATCGAAAATAGCTACAAAGTTTCAGTCGCAGTAGGTAGTTCACCGGTTGACTTCCAGTTCACCCGGTGAATTGTGAAAAGGGCAAAGTAGACAATCTCAGTTTTCAGGTTTTAAATAGAGGGGAAATGATTTTCTAGTCAACAACCAAAATTCAGTGTATTAAAATTAGTTCCTTTTTAACTCTGAAAGAGCGACAGCTAACAAAAATGGGTAACGCCCGGTGTAATAAATACCCAAACAACATTGTCCCAGCCGTTAAAAAAATGAAGTCCAGTTTTTTGGGGCAAAACCAGAAAAAGGAGTATTCACCAAAAGAATTATATTTACCACTTAAAGATTTCAAACAGAAATTGAACAATTTGTATTTTTAACAAAACGAATGAACAAAACAGAATATAAAACGCCCGAAGAACTAAAAAACCTCTCCGACAAAACAAGGGCAGAAACCAATTCAATCGTAAAAAAACTCAAAAAGAAAAAACCCAAAAACCTCGATAACATTGTTCATGAATTGCACGAAGATGCATTTGCAATGTTCGATTGTTTAGATTGTGCTAACTGTTGTAAAACCATTGGTCCACGTTTAACCGACAAAGACATTGACCGCCTTGCAAAACACCTCAAAATGAAAACATCGGATTTCATGAACCAATACATTCTTACCGATGAAGATGGCGATTTCGTTTTTAAAGAACACCCCTGTCCTTTTCTTTTACCCAACAATTATTGTTTGGTTTACGAAAACCGTCCAAAAGCATGTCGCGAATATCCTCACACCGATCGCAAACGATTTTACCAAATTCTCGATCTTTCGCACAAAAACTGCGAAACCTGCCCGGTTGTTTCTGATATTTTTGAAGCGTTGAAAAAAGTGAATTGGAAATAAAAAATACAACTTCATCATACCGATCCTTTAAACTTCCTACATTCCTCTTTACAAAAACATCCAACAATAAATTCACACCCAAATAATATTTAAATATCTTTGGCGTTTTACTGAAACGAGAAAAGTCGAATGAAGCAAATAGTTTTCCTCATTATAATTTTTTATTTTTCCATTTATACTTCCTCCGCACAAATTGGCGGCGAAAGCACGTATCAATTTCTTGAATTAACCAACTCGGCACGAATTGCTGCCTTAGGTGGAAACCAAATTGCAATCTACGATACTACCGATTTAAATTTACCTTATAACAATCCGGCACTGTTGCACAAAGCAATGGACAACCGAATTTTAGTAAACTATGTAAATTATTTAACCGACATAAATTATGGTTACGCGTCGTATGCAAAATCGTACGAAGGAATTGGAAATTTTGCATTGGGGATGCACTACATCAATTATGGCGAATTCAGGGAAGCAACAGATTTTGGTGAACTTACCGGGATTAATTTTAATGCTGCTGAATATGCGCTAAACATTATCTATTCGAATAACTATAAAAGGCTAAATTATGGAGTGAATCTCAAACCCATTTTGTCTTCTTTCGAAAGTTACCAATCGCTTGGGATTGCAGCTGATTTGGGCTTAAGTTTTATCGGCAAAGATAGTCTCACCAATGTGGCATTGGTTGCCAGTAATATTGGGACTCAAATTACGACTTACTACGATGACGGAAATCGGGAAAAAATTCCATTTAATTTGCAGGCAGGGATAAGTCGACGCCTTCGACATGCTCCACTAATTTTCTCCATAACTTTACAACAACTAAATAATTGGGATTTGGCAAACCTTGAACCAGACCCAGATAACGAGGATAATATAAATATTTTTGAACGCGACGAAAGTTTTGGCAAACAATTAATGCGACATACAATTATTGGAGTTGAACTTTTACCTTCCGAAAATTTTATTTTGCGTGCTGGCTACAATTACCAACGCAGACAAGAATTAAAATTCGACGATAAACTTTCTACGGTTGGTTTCTCGTTTGGCTTTGGGGTAAAAGTTAAAAGATTTCGCCTCGATTATGCCACCTCCCGTTTCCATTTGGCAGGTTCATCCAATTTATTTTCCCTGGCCATTAATCTCAACGAAAGTTTCTAAAAGAAAAATTTCTGGATAAAATTCTCAGAAGAGAAAAGTTGAACCTTTTACTTTAATTCAAAATAGTTCATAGTTGAACCTTTTTGCTTATTCATAAAACCCAATCAAGTGCAAACAAAGAAGGCATTAGGACATTTAACAAGCGAAATTTTAAGAATGTAAAATGGAGGCAATGCAAGTATTTTAACAACATTGTGGAATAAGATCATCGTAATGTCAAGAGAAGAATAACCATCATACAGGATTTAAAGAATTTGAATCAGCACAACGAACTCTGGCAGGAATAGAAATAGTAAATATTATTAGAAAGAATCAAATTCAAGATTCCAAACCTACTACGTTTAAAACGTTCTATTCATTGGCAGTATGAAGATTAATAACATGTAAATCTAAAAATCAAGTTGAAATAATGCAGAACCGGTAAGTAGCCTATAAACAATTGAGGAATTATAGTTCGTATCAAGCCAAAAGAAATATTTTTTAACAAAATAAGGTGCCTAAAATGACAGTTTTAAACGTACAAATATATTGCGGCCTGGTTCAACACTAATATTCCCCCTGTTGGTAGAAAGGTGGTTTGTGTAGCTTTTATTTGTAATATTATCGATTCCTGAGAATATTTGCATACTTGCGATACCCAAATCAATTTTATTTGTATTTACAGCCAAATCCAACCGAGAATACCCGTGAGTTTGCTGTTCCCCTTCGGCTATTTTATTTTGTTCTTCTACGCTAACTAAAGTAATTTCAGCCGACCCTAATTTATAATTAGAGTAACGCATTCCCAACCTTCCGTTTAATGGTGGAATCAAAGGAAGATTTTTATTGGCATCTGTATCTTTCCCTCTCACATAAGCGCTTGACATGAACAATACCCAATTATTATAAAAATTATAATCAAGTTTAAAGTCGAATCCGTAAAGCAATGCCTTACTAACGTTGGAATTTACAAGTGCCGGGATTGTAACGGGAATGGTTTCTGAGGTTAGGGTATAAACAAATTCTCCCGGAGCTTCCACTATCATATTGGTTATCCTGTTTATAAATATACCTGACTGGAGGCAAAACTTCGGATTCCATACTCTTATTCCCAAGTCGGTAGAATAACCACTTTCAGGTTTCAGGGACGGATTGCCCAACCGGACATAATTTCCCAGATCGATATATTTAAAACGTTCTTCAAGCGATGATGCTCTGAATGAACGTGCCAGGTTCATGTATGCATCGGTATTTTTATGCAGTTGATAAAGTATGCCTGTATTGGCACTCCACGAAAAACTGTTTTCATGACCTTCTTCAAATGTCACTCGCTGAGTTGACGGGAAATCGTTCCTCGCTCCGTTAATAATAAGATAATCGACATCTAATCCCTGTTCGTTTTCAATCCAGATTTCGTCAAGCCGCCCGCCAATAATAAGTGTTAACCGGTTATTCAATAAATGAGTTTCATTTTGAAGGAATAATCCGGCACTGTTAAACTTTGATTCAGGAATTGGCGTTTCGCCACGTTCCAGATTATTTGTTTTTATAATATTACCTTCAGTATCTAAAACCTGAACTGTAATGTATTTTTCGCGTTCTGTAGTGAGTTTACGCCCCCATATATCTGCTCCTGCAACTAAACTATTTTTTTCAGAAAAGTGCCACGTGCTTTGGAGTTGAGCCCCATTTGTCAGGTGCTTCCCGGTAGGAGTTATCAACTCGGGCGTTGTACGCTTAATATTCCCATTGGCAAGAGTAGTTACCGATACTGTATTCGGATTCAGTGAAACATCACGGAGGATATACTGATTAAAATAATTTAATTTCAGTGAAGTTAATTTATCTGTTATGTCAGTAAGCTCATAGCTGGCAGCAAGTAAGTGCCTGCCAATGTCCGTATAAGTTGCTTTAGCCGGTCCGGGGAAAGCATTGCCACCCGGAATACCCACATTAGTAGACCAGTTGCGTTGGTATTGTAATTTAAATAAATGATTGCCACGTGGTTTTACCCCGATCTTTGCCATTACATTATTTGTGGTAAACTGGCTGTTGGGTAGAATACCCTTGGGAGTATGCATATTCCCTGCATTGGTATAGATTCCGCTTACTCTGAAGTACCAATTATCAGAACCGGTATTGATTGCTGTATGGGTTGAAAAAAGATTATTTGCTGAAGCAAAGCTTGAAGTGACATTTCCCGACAGGTACGGTTTGTCAGTAAAGTGCCCGTCTTTTGTAATAATATTTACAATTCCCCCCATGGCACCAGTACCATAAAGCACCGATTGAGCTCCTTTTATTATTTCAACTCGTTCGATGTCATTTACATTAATCATGCTAAAAGAAGCTGTTAAATCGGTAGCTGTTTCCACCCTGTTTCCATCGATAAGCGTGACGAGGCGATTTTCGCCTAACCCACGAATATTGATATTGGTAGCCCACACTCCGTCACTACCCATGGTAATGCCGGGTTCAGAATTCAAAACATTGGAAAGTGTAAGCGCCGATTGCCTCTGATATTCATAAGCCCCTGTAACGGTCATTGAAGCAGGCAGCTCCCTTATTTTTCTGTCCATTCTGAGACTTGAGACGACAATTTCTCCAATATTTATGTTTCGGTTAACAAGGGAGACCGAGTCGTTATTTATCGTTTGTTTTTCATCGACCTGCCCATAAGAATTAAATGTAAAGACAACTGTAAATACAGCTATCAGAAACCATAATTTATGCATTATCCCTGTTTTTTAGAAGTATTGATTTTACCTGGATTCCATTTATACGACCCAACTGACCTGTAAGCGATCCAATCTGATTGGTGGTACCTTCAAGAACGAGGGAAATAATGCTTAAACCATAACTAAGGGGCAAGCCCTGCCGCCCTATAATAATATCGGAATGTCTTGAGATAATATCGTTCAGAAACTGAACGTTTTCACGGTTTTCGATTTGAATTAATGCTGTCCCTATTCTCTTTTCCATCAGAATGCCTCCGGATTAGTAGATTATTTATTGTCCCGCAAAACCTTGATTGAAACGGATGTCTGAATCGCAGTGTAAATACGGGTTTTTTATTATTCACTACAAAATTATTAATTTTTATAAGCTGAAGGATGATTTAGTTCATATTTCTAATCTATTATTCATAATGTTTAAAGTTATTTTAACTGCAATAAAAGAATTATTAAATGCCTAAATTAAGTAGTTTTGTGTCAAGCATTAAAATCATGGTCAACAGATTATTCTTATATATATTATTAATGTTTCTTTTTGCTGGCTGCAGGAACCGGGCACAAAATAATGGCAATATAACTTCATATAAAATTGCTACGCTCAGGGGACCTTCGTCTATGGGGATGATCCGACTTATAGATAGTATAGGAAATGCCGCTAACCCTGATATTGAAATTGATATACTTAACGAACCCATACAGGTTCGAAAAATGATGCTTGAAGGGACTGCGGATTTTGCCATCCTTCCAACAACCATGGCGGCAATATTATACAACAAAGGATTGGATTACCGATTGATTGCAATTCCTGTTTGGGGCACGCTTTACCTATTTGGTAAAGATACAAGTATCACCTGCTGGGAGGATCTCAGAAATAAGAAAATTAATGTTATGGCAAGAGGGATGACTCCTGATGTACTTTTTCGTTACCTCCTGCAACAAAACGGAATTGATCCCGATAACGATATTACCCTCGATTACAGATTTCCAACCCATATTGACCTGGCAAATGCTGTTGCTGCCGGGCAGGCAGAACTTGCTATTATCTCTGAGCCTTTAGTAAGCTTGGTAGCAAGCAAAAATAAAGATGTATACCCCATATTCGACCTGAACCAAGAATGGAATAAACAACAGGGTACTCCTATTGCACAGACAGCATTTTTAGTAAAAATGAGTACCTTGAAGGAAAAACCGCAATTAGTAGAACAGGTTCTTTCAGCTTATGAAAAGTCAACCAACTGGGTAAATCAAAACCCCGACAGTGCTGCAGCACTTATTGTTAAATATAATATACTGCCAGATTATAATGCGGCTCTTCAATCTATACCCCGATCAAATCTTCATTTTGAGCGGGCTCATAAATTTCAAAAACAGATTGAAGAATATTTGAATATTTTTTATAATATGAACCCAGAAATTATTGGAGGAAAATTGACTGATGAATTCTTTTTTTACTAAAATACAGTACATAAGCTTTGCTTCAGTAATAATATTGTTGGGCATCTGGAAGATTTTGGCATTGTATTTCGATTCAGATTTTATTGTTCCCCACCCCGAGGATACTTTTCTAACGGTTGCAAAACTAATTGGCAGTACCGAATTTATAATGGTTGCGAGTAGCACGATAATACGTGGGATAATAGGGTTTGCCATTTCAGGTATTTTAGGAATGGGGATAGGTGTTTTAGCTGGGATTAATCCGAGATTTAATGCTTTTATAACTCCCTTTTTGGTAATGGTACGCTCTATTCCTGTAATTGCCCTCCTCCTTTTGGCCCTTATATGGTTCAATCCTGATGTGGTACCTGTTTTTATCGCCATGCTAACCATGTTCCCTTTTATTTGTACCAATGTGATTGATGGTATCAGGAGTATTGATCCCGGAATTATAGAAATGGCTAAGTTTTACAAAGTAGGTAAGTGGAGGATTATAAGCGAAGTGTATATCCCTGGCATCATGCCATTTATAATCAGCGGGGCATCCAGCGCAATGGGGATAGGATGGAGGGCTGTAATTATAGGAGAAGTGCTTAGCCAGCCCAAATACGGTATTGGCACGAAAATGCAGTCAGCCCAAACCTTTTTAAATGTAGATGCTGTCATTGCCTGGACTCTTATAGCCGTACTTCTAAGTTATGGTTTTGAGAAAATTATAAGATGGAGTGAACGTAAAATTGTAACCTGGAGAGTGTAATTATGGGTTTGTGTATTAAAAATATTAATAAAAGTTATAACGGTAATTTTTATTACAAGGATTTCACAATAGAATTTTCGGAAGGTATTATTACATGTATTCTTGGTCCTTCGGGTTGCGGTAAGACTACGTTACTTAATATCATTGGTAAAATTATAACACCCGCCAGTGGGAATCTCATTGGTTTTGAAGGTAAGCTGTTTTCGTACATTTTTCAGGAGCCACGTTTATTGCCATGGAAGACTGTCAGGGGAAACATAGAATTTGTATTAAGCAGGAATTTGTCTCTCAATGAACGGAAAGATCAGTCTGAGCAGCTTATCCGGCTTGTAGAGCTTGAAGGCTTCGCTGATTATTATCCTTCGCAGTTAAGTGGAGGCATGCGCCAACGGGTTTCTATAGCTCGTGCTTTTGCCTGTCCTTCAGATATCATACTTATGGATGAACCTCTTGCCGGATTGGATATTGCGCTGAAGCAAAATATGATACGTTGGTTTTCGCAAATTTGGAAGTCTGACAAGCGTACCGTCATTTTTGTAACACATGATGTTGACGAAGCTCTTTTACTGGGCAATGAGATAGTCGTTTTTAGCCAGCCACCAGCCCAAATAGTAGCTCATGAGAATATAAAAGAACCTGTCGGTAGCCGAGACATGGAGCAACCCTACTTTAAAAAGTTAAAGCAAAAATTGCTCAATGCTTTGGAGTAATAGTTCTCGTTTAAACTGGTTTTTGATTTTGTTTGAATTGACAATAATAATTTCAAACTATTTATGACTCGAAAAAGAATGACTACTGAATTGATCCAGTAATTAATAATTCATCCATTTTTCGTTGTATGATTTTAACTAAATCGAATTAATTTAAATTTCAAAAATCGTAAGTTTGACATTACACAAACGTTTAGATTTGATTCAATGACAACATTTGACGAAATACAAGGATACGTTAACGGTTTTATGCAAGAACAGAACAATAGACCAGTTCCTGAATTTGAAGGATATTCACCTTCAGAAATGCAACACATCCTTTATGATACGTTTGGTGAGAAAAGTCCCATCAAAATGAATAAACTAAATAATGATGAGTACAAACTAATTCCAATACTAAATCAAATCAAATATCTCGCTAGTATTATTTCTCATGCTGAAGAATTGAAACTAACCAAGTTGGGATTCCTGCCAACCAAGGTTGTTAAAGAACTATATGACCAAGGATTCATAAAAGAATACTTTATTGAGTCTGGCATATCAAAACTCAACCGGGAAATGGACTCAACCGGTATTCATGTTGCACGGATTTAAATTGAAATTTCAGGTCTGACTAAAAAACGAAACAACAAACTTAGTTTAACAAAGAAAGGAGAGAAGGTTTTAAGTGATGATTCTCAACTATGCCAATTAATATTGAAAATATACGGGGAGAAATTTAATTGGGCTCACCTCGATGGTTATATTGAAAACAGTATCGGACAGCTCGGATTTGGATTCTCTGTAATTTTGTTGAACAAGTATGGAGCTGAAAAACAAACCGATATTTTTTACAACGAAAAGTATTTTAAAGCTTATCCGATGTTGATGGATAATATTTCATTTCCTACTTATACGACCAAAGAACAATACGCTGGACATTGTTATTCTTTGAGGACTTTCGACCGGTTTTTAAGTTTTTTTGGTTGTGTAAGGATTGAACAAGAAAAGGGATTTGGATACTGAGAAGTGTATCGTTAAGACCGAGGTTTTTGACAAACTGTTTGAACTTTTGCCACATAGGAGTTATTAGTTCTTGGTGATTGATGATATTCCCGAAATTTTGGATTCTAAATCACATTCTAAATGTCGGGTTGGGCTAGTGTGTTTGTATCGGTCGCGTGGGTGATTGAGAGTAGATGAAAATTATCAATGTTTCTCGGGGAGTTTTAGTTACATTCAAAGAAGATTGTTTGATTATTTTGTAGAACATCTAAAAGGATGTGAGCCTCCAAAGAATTATGAATTAAATTATTAATAAGACACCGGTCGTTAGACTTTTTTAGTTCAAATAGTTCCCTAGTTGAATGTCAGATTCGAGAATTCTACAATGAATTTTCTATATAATCACCCTTACAATCCTGAAAAATTCTATCACTTCCAAAAAAGACAAATGCATCTGATTTAAAAAATCGATTATCTTTGTTTTCAAATTTATTGTAAGAAATGTTGGAAAAGAAAATTATTGTTGCAATCGACGGACATTCGTCGTGCGGGAAAAGTACAATGGCAAAATCGTTGGCGCAGTTGCTTGGTTACATTTACATCGACAGTGGAGCAATGTACCGGGTGGTTACTTTGGTTTCTTTACGAAAAGGGCTAATTCAAAACGGAGAACCAGATATTCCAAAAGTAATTTCAGAATTAAAAAACATAGAAATAAGGTTTCAGTGGGACAAAACATTGGGCAAAAATACTACGTTTTTAAACGACGAAAATGTGGAAGAAGAAATCAGACAATTGGAAGTTTCGCAAAATGTTAGTCCAATAAGTACCATTGCCCAGGTACGCCACGAAATGGTAAAACAACAACGCGAGAATGGCAAAAACAAAGGTATTGTTATGGATGGCCGCGACATTGGAACCGTTGTTTTTCCAGATGCTGAACTTAAGATTTTCATGACCGCTTCGCCTGAAATTAGAGCGCAAAGACGTTTTCTTGAACTAACAGAAAAAGGGCAGGAAGTTGATTTCGATAAGATTTTGGAGAATGTTGAAGGCCGTGATAAAATCGACTCCAATCGTGCAATTAGTCCTTTAAAAAAAGCTGACGATGCACTAATTCTCGACAACAGTAATTTATCGCGCGAAGAGCAATTGAGGTGGACAATGAAGAAGGTGAAAGAAATAACGAAAAGTAATGAAGGTTGAAATTGATAAAAAATCAGGATTTTGTTTTGGTGTAATTAAAGCCATAAAATCAGCAGAATCGGAATTGGAAAACTCAAATATACTCTATTGTTTGGGCGATATTGTTCACAATGAAAAGGAGGTTCAACGATTGGAGAAAATGGGGCTGAAATCCATTTCAAAAGAAGAATATTTTTCGTTGAAAAATTGCAAAGTTCTTATTCGTGCCCATGGCGAACCACCCGAAACTTATATATATGCAAGAAGCAATAACATCGAATTAATCGATGCAACTTGTCCGGTTGTACTTACACTTCAAGAAAAAGTAAAACATTCATACGTTTCTAAAATTCAAGATAATGGGCAGATTGTAATTTTCGGGAAACAGGGACATGCCGAAATTGAAGGGTTAAACGGACAAACCAACCACAATGCAATAATTGTAGAATCGATTACCGATGTTGAAAAAATTGACATGTCCCGTCCGGTTTCATTGTATTCGCAAACGACAAAACGAATTGAAGATTTTAACAAGATTGCCGAGCTTGTAAAATCCAAAATTAAACCTGGCGTTGCGGTCGATATAAAAGATACCATTTGTCGACAAGTTTCAAACCGTGTTCCCAACCTTAAAGTTTTTACCTCAAAATACGATTTGATACTTTTTGTTGCGGGCAAAAAAAGCTCCAACGGGCAATATTTATTCTCGGTTTGCAAAGAAGAAAACCCAAATTCGCATAGCATTTCTCAAACAGATGAAATCGATAATAGCTGGTTCTTAGAAGTTAATTCAGTTGGTATTTGCGGAGCCACATCTACACCTAACTGGTTAATGGAAGAAGTTGCCAATTGGGTTACCGAAAATTTTGATTAGCCAATTTCTTCCGTTATTATCAGATTCTATTTTTTTAAATTACTTTTAATGCAAGCTTTTTTGTAACCATGTCAGAACTATTTGCACAAGTAATATTACCCCTTTCGCTTTACGATTCGTACACTTACAAAGTACCTGAATCGTTGCATTCGCAAATTCAACCCGGACAGCGTGTTATCGTGCAGTTTGGGCAAAAAAAATTATATGCCGCTCTGGTTTTTTCCACATCAAATTCAAAACCAGTTGACTTTGAACCCAAAGAAATTCAACAAATTTTAGATGTGGAACCGATTGTTTTACCTCAGAACTTTAGACTTTGGCAATGGATTGCGAAATATTACTGCTGCACTTTGGGCGATGTTTTTAGGGCAGCACTTCCAACCGGATTAAAACTGGAAAGTAAATCGAAAATATTTTTAACCGGCGCTGAAATTGAAACAGAAATTTCTGAAAAAGAGGATTTTATTCTTCGCCAGTTAGAACAAGATGTTACCCTTTTAGTTGAACTTCAGAAAAAATTGGGGACTAACTTTTCGTACCCCGCATTAAAATCGTTGCTTGTTAAAAACCTTATTTTTATTGAAGAAAAAGTAAGTGCAAAATACAAACCCAAAACAGAATCGTTCGTACGTTTTCACCCTGATATAAAAACCGAAGCATCTCTGGAAAGCAAAATTGAAAAACTGAAACGAGCAAAAAAACAATTGACTTTGCTTTACCATTTTTGCAACAAAACCAGTGCTTTCGAACCTAGACAAATTCAGGTAATATCGAAAAAAGAGTTATTCGATGGCACAAATTTCAATTCCAACATTTTAAACGAACTGGTTAAAAAAGGTTTTCTAACCCAGTTTCAAAAACAAATTTCACGAATTGAGACTGAAGAAATCGATCAGGTTAGCATCAATTTATTGAATCAATATCAGGCAGAAGCTTTAACTCAAATAAAAGTTGCTTTCGAAACCAAACAAGTTGCACTTATTCACGGAATTACAGCCAGTGGAAAAACCGAAATCTATATTCATTTAATCGATGAAATTTTAAAAGCGGGCAGGCAGGCACTTTATTTGGTTCCCGAAATTGCCTTAACCACCCAAATTATTAAACGCCTTAAAAATGTATTTGGGCAGAAAGTTGGTATTTATCATTCTAAATTAAACAGCCAGGAACGGGTGGAAATTTGGGAAAAAGTCCTTCAATTTCAAACCGAACCAGAAAAAGGTTATCAGGTAGTTTTGGGTGCGCGCTCTGCGGTATTTTTACCTTTTTCGAATTTGGGGATGGTAATTGTTGATGAAGAGCACGAAAACTCATTCAAGCAATACGACCCGGCGCCGAGATACAATGCCCGCGACATGGCAGTTATTCTAGGTTTTCAAAATAAAGCCAAAGTTTTGCTGGGTTCTGCCACACCGTCGTACGAAAGTTATTACAATGCACTTAAAGGGAAATATGCACTGGTTAATCTCCTAAAACGGCACAACGATGTTGAATTACCCGAAATTATAGTTGCCGATGTTAAACGGGCATACAAACGTAAACAAATGCGTTCCATCCTTTCGCCGGAACTGTATAAACTAATAGAGACTGCACTTGAAAAGAAGGAACAAATTATTCTGTTTCAAAACCGGCGTGGTTATTCTCCTTTTGTTGAATGTTTTACGTGTGGTTGGATTCCAAAATGTAAAAACTGTGATGTAAGTTTAACGTATCACAAATACAAAAAACGACTGACTTGCCATTATTGCGGGTACAACCAGCCTTTACACGATTCGTGTGACGAATGCGGTTCGGTGGAAGTTAAAACACGTGGTTTTGGTACAGAAAAAATTGAAGTTGAATTAAAATCAATTTTCCAAAATGCGCGAATTGCACGCATGGACTACGATACCACACAAACCAAAAATGCTTTCGAAAAAATTATAAATAACCTTGAAAATCAAAAAACTGACATTCTGGTTGGAACACAAATGGTAACCAAGGGGCTCGATTTTGAACACGTAAGTGTAGTTGGAATTTTAAATGCCGACAACCTGATAAATTTTCCCGATTTTAGGGCGCACGAGCGGGCGTATCAACTTATTTCGCAGGTAAGTGGCCGTGCCGGAAGAAAATACGGAAAAGGAAAAGTAGTGATTCAAACGTCGCAACCCGACCACCCACTTATTCAAATCATTCAGAATCAGGATTACAATTTGGCTTTAAAAGCACAATTGGAGGAACGCCAACTTTTTAAATACCCACCTTATTTCCGATTGATAAAAATTGTGGTAAAACACAAAAATGTGGATACTGTTGATCGCGTTTCATTTCAATTGGGGAAAGAACTTCGAAAATACAGTGAATTTGTAGTTTTGGGGCCTGAGTTTCCGCTGGTTAGTAGAATTCAACTTTGGCACCACAAAGAAATTTGGTTAAAAATAGACCGCAAACAAAACCTCGATATTGTAAAAGAATTTATTATTCAGTCTATTAAAACCGTTAAGCACTTTCCTGCGAACAGCAGTTGTATGATAAATATTGACGTAGATCCATCGTAAAACCATTTATTATATTAACATGAAAATCCAAATTTGCATTTATAAATTCGCACCAATACTTCAAGCTTGCACCAAAATTTAGTAGAAATTTCAGATACATATCACTCAAACAAAATAAGTTAGCGACAGGAACGATTCAATGGTTAATAAAATATGGAAAAATTTTAAATGCGTTTTTTGTTCAATTTCAGCCCTTTACCCCTATTTAGATCTTGCAACGCTAAAAAACCGCAAAAGATTTCTGCTAAATTATTAACTTTGAACCCGTTCAATTTAAATATATTAAGCTTAGATGGGAAAAATAATATCGTTGGCAAACCAAAAAGGTGGAGTTGGTAAAACTACAACCACTATTAATTTAGCTGCTAGTTTGGCCGTTTTAGAACAAAAAGTTTTGGTTATTGATGCCGATCCTCAGGCAAATTCTACTTCAGGATTTGGGTTTGATGTTAAGAATGTTCAATCGAGTATTTACGAATGTATTGTTGACGGAGTTGATGCAGAAAAAGTGATCCTGAAAACGGAAATTGCCAATCTCGATTTAATCCCTTCTCATATTGATTTAGTTGGTGCCGAAATTGAAATGCTCAACCTTCCCAACCGCGAAAAGGTATTAAAAAATTCAATTGAAAAACTAAAGGATATTTATGATTTTATTTTTATTGATTGCTCACCTTCTCTGGGATTAATTACGGTGAATGCTTTAACAGCTTCCGACTCGATTATTATTCCGGTTCAATGCGAATATTTTGCGTTGGAAGGATTAGGCAAGCTGTTAAATACCATCAAAATAATACAAAACCGCTTAAACAAAGATCTGGAAATTGAAGGATTTTTATTGACCATGTTTGATGGAAGGCTAAATCTATCGAATCAGGTTTACGAAGAAGTAAAACGTCATTTTCAGGAAATGGTATTCGATACAGTTATCCAGCGAAACGTAAAATTAAGCGAGGCACCCAGCTACGGAAAACCTGTAATATTGTACGATGCCAGCTCAAAAGGAGCGATTAACCACATGAATCTGGCACGTGAAATATTACAAAGGAATTCGATGACCCAATTGTCTAAGGAAAAAAATATTGTTATTAATTAATAAACATGACTAAAAGAAACGCACTGGGAAGAGGGCTTGGAGCACTGATTGACAATGCAGATAAAATGCAACAAAATGCCGGCATCAACGAAATTGAAATCAGTGAAATTGAGGTAAATCCTTTTCAGCCCCGAACTAATTTCGATGAAGAATCTTTAAACGAACTTGCTGCATCCATTCGTGAAATTGGGTTAATTCAACCCATTACCCTTCGAAGAATTTCGAAAGATAAATACCAAATAATTGCAGGCGAGAGACGTTTCCGTGCAGCACAAATAGCAGGGCTAGAAACCATTCCGGCATACATTAGAAAAGCCAATGACGACACGATGTTGGAAATGGCATTGGTTGAAAACATTCAACGCGAAGATTTAGATTCCATTGAAATTGCAATGAGTTACCAACGATTAATGGACGAATTAGAATTTACTCAGGAAGAACTCAGCTCGCGAGTGGGTAAAAAACGTTCTACTATTGCCAATTATTTGAGATTGTTAAGGCTTCCGGCAATTATTCAAAAAGGTATAATTGAGAAGCAAATTTCAATGGGACATGCGCGCGCGATTATAAATATTAATAACGCCGATACCCAAATAATGATTTTCGACCAAATTATTAAGTTCGGTTTTTCTGTTCGAAAAGTGGAAGAAATTGTTCGCAATTTTAACAACCCAAAAGAGCTCGATTCTACTTCAGATAAAAAACAAAAATTTCCAAAAGAATATCATATTATTAAAAAGCAATTAGACAAAATTTTTAGCTCTCAAATCGATTTTTCGATGAATGACAAAGGAAAAGGAAAAATTGTTATTCCATTTAAGTCGGAAAAAGATTTGGAAAGAATTGTTAAAATAATTGAAAATCAAGAATAAAACCATAAACTCACGTTTTATCTAGGTGTAATCTTCTATTTTTGCGCAAATTTTCAGATTGTGATAAAGCGAAAAATCTTTATAAAAAATACATTGATAATTCTCCTTTTACTTTTGGCGACAAATATAAAAGGACAAATTCTTGTTTCTGACACTACTAAGACACAAGAATTACCAAAGAATGCAGAAGAAATTCATTCGCCTAAAAAGGCTGCAATGTACTCTGCAATTTTACCTGGACTTGGACAGGCATACAATGAAAAAATCTGGAAGATTCCGTTTATTTATGCTGGTTTCGGTGGAATTGGATATTTTATAGGATGGAATAATAAAAATTACAAAATTATAAGACTTGCGTACAGCGACCTAACCGATTTAGACGATTTAACCAACTCGCACCTTGATTTAGATGCTTCACAATATTACGATTTAAACAATTCCTCAGAAAAGGACAAATTCAAAACTGCACTAAATAAACAACAAGACTATTATCGAAGAAACCGCGATCTTTTGGTTATCAGCATGTTTGGATTTTATGGACTGAATATTATTGATGCCAGTGTTGATGCCCACTTTTTTAATTTTGACATTAGTGAAGATCTCTCATTCAATTGGCAACCCACAATGATAGATGTGGATGAACAATTAGTTTATGGGTTTAACTGCAAATTTAATTTCTGAAGATGGGGAAAAAAATTCTTGTACTACTTTTTATTGTATTTTCTTTAACCATTCAAATAATAAACGGGCAAAACGCGCACACCGTTAATTATATTGAATCTGAAACAACCAAGATTTTAGATGTTGATACAATTAACGAAACAATTTTTGTTGAAAAAAACGATACTCTTTTCCCGGCAGTTCCAAATATTGATGACAATATTAACGACATTATTTCTGGACAAATAGATAGTCTGGGGAATTCCTGGCCCATTAACAACTCATTTCTACTTGATTCTTCGGAAGTAATTTTGAACGAATTGTATCCAAAAAATTTAGCCGATTCAATTTACATTCAACGACTGATTAATGCTGAACAAGTTGTTGATTTATCATACAACAAAGTGGTGAAAAGATACATTGAAATGTACACTGAACGAAGAAGAAATCAAGTAGAAGTTATGCTTGGTCTTTCAAATTATTATTTCCCAATTTTTGAGGAGACTCTAGACAAATACAATTTGCCCTTGGAACTAAAATATTTGCCAATTATTGAGTCCGCTTTAAATCCGGTAGCACGCTCGCGGGCTGGGGCAAGTGGGTTGTGGCAATTTATGTACGGCACCGGGAAAGGGTTAAAACTTGAAATCTCAACTTTTGTTGATGAACGGAACGACCCGGTAAAATCGTCGGATGCGGCAGCTAGATATCTAAAACAATTATTCGATACATACGGTGATTGGCATTTAGCAATTGCCGCTTACAATTGTGGCCCAGGCAATATAAACCGAGCCATCAGGCGTTCGGGTGGGAAAACCAACTATTGGGAGATTTATTATCTGCTACCTCGCGAAACAAGGGGTTATGTTCCTGCATTTATTGCTGCCTTGTATGCAATGGAATATTTTGGGGAACATAATCTAAATCCTCGATACCCTGAAATTTCACTGTCCACCGATACAATTATGGTGAATGAATACTTGCACTTTGAGCAAATTGTCGCTAACCTGGATATTGAAAAAAAGAAAATCAGGGCTTTGAATCCAATGTACCGTCGCGATGTAGTTCCTGCAAAAGCAAACAAATCCTACCCACTTGTTCTTCCACAAGAAAAAATCATGGAATTTATCGACAAAGACTCTACTGTTTTTGCATTCGAAAGGAAGAAATATTTTCCCAATAATACTTTAAAAAGTCCGACCGAAAGTTCGGGTGGTTCTTTTATACCAGTTGATGTAAAAGGAAAAGCAAAAGTTATTTATGTTATAAAATCAGGTGATAATGTGGGCTTTATTTCATCGTGGTTTAGAGTGCGTTCTTCCGATTTAAAGTACTGGAATAATATAAACCGTAATCTAATTCGGGAGGGACAAAAACTAGCAATTTATGTTCTCGAAAAAGACAAAGCAAAATACGAGAAAGTAAACAAAATGTCGTTTGCTCAAAAGCAGACAATGATTGGCAAATCGGCAACTCCAAAAGAAAAGCCAAAAGCAATTCCACTCGACCTAAACTATGTATATTATAAAGTAAAAAAAGGAGATACTCTTTGGGATATTGCACAAAAATATGCCGGAATCTCTTCAAACGAAATCATGCAATTAAATAATCTTAAAAACGATCGCGGTTTATACATTGGGCAGCAACTAAAGATTAAAAGAAAAATATAATAATTCCAATAACTCTTTCCTTTTTTTAAACAAGACTTCTAATAACAATTTACCAAAGAAATTTATTTCTTCCCTTTTAATATTCCAACCGGAAACATGATTGGCAACTTCCATCTTACCTTCATTGAAATAATAGAAAAAATGAATAACAATAAGTATGAATAAAATCAAATAATAATGGGAAAAGCCAAACTAAAAAAGAACAATAATTCCTTTTTTGAATGGATTACTAAAAATAATGAACTATTGGGTGGTCTTCAATTCTTATAATTATTTCATTCCCAACGATAATTTTAGGACTACTTTTTGGTTATATTCAATTGAAAGATAAATTCACTTCGCCAGATTTACAATTAGAATTCACTTCACCTAAATCTCTTAACTTTTCTGTTATAAATACGTCAAAGAAATTAGCAAAAAAACCCTTATACGGATTTGGCATTTTTGATTTAGATGTGAATCCAGTAAGTCCACTGCCAATACCTGTTCAAGAAACATCTTATTTAAGGAGAGAATCATATCAAGGGCCAAATGGGTTGATAAGTGAATATGGAACTATTGGGCACAGGTATTTTGGATTTGCATATGTTACATGTGAAAATTGTACTTCAGAAAGATGGCATTGGATTTATTCAATTAAAGGGAATAAAGATAAATCATGGTACATTGAACTTGATCACAGTGAACCCAAATTCTAGAATCCAATCCAATTACTGAATGAACCTGAAAAATATATTGAAAAGAATTTCCCTGAGTATCGAAGAATAAAAATTGAATAATAGAAAAAAACCGGCCACTTTCAGCAACCGGTTTTAAATATTCTAGAGGGATTTTTACAACCCCAACTTTTCTTTAACCAATCCAGGAATATCTCCGGGTTCTGCCGCAACCGGAACTCCCGCAGCAGCAAACGCTTTAATTTTTTCTTCAGCCGTACCCGAGCCACTCGAAATAATTGCACCGGCGTGCCCCATTCGTTTTCCAGGAGGAGCCGACTGACCGGCAATAAATGCAACTACCGGTTTGGTCAAGTTGTCTTTTATATATTGTGCAGCTTGCTCTTCAGCATCGCCACCAATTTCACCAATTAATACAACAGCTTTTGTTTCCGGGTCGTTTTCATACATTTCAAGTAAATCTCTAAAATATAATCCTGAAACCGAATCACCACCAATTCCAACACAAGTTGTTTGTCCCAAACCACTTTTAGTAAGCATATCCACCACTTCGTAAGTAAGTGTTCCCGAGCGGGAAATCAAGCCAACGTTTCCTTTTTTGAAAATTGTTCCAGGTAAAATACCAATCAAACATTCATCAACGGTAATTAAACCCGGGCAGTTGGCACCAATCATTTTAGTACCATTCTGTTTTAATACCGGTGTAACTTTTATCATGTCCTGTACCGGAACACCTTCAGTAATACAAATCACGAGGTCAACCCCTGCATAACTTGCTTCTAAAATTGCATCGCCGGCAAAAGGTGCCGGTACAAAAATTACAGATCCATCGGCTCCTGTTGCAATCACCGCTTCTTCAACAGTGTTAAATACAGGAATACCATCTACTTCGCTTCCACCTTTTCCCGGAGAAATTCCACCAACAATGTTGGTTCCGTACGCTTTCATTTTACTGGTATGAAATGCACCATCGCGACCTGTGATTCCTTGTACAATTAATTTTGTATCCTTATTTATTAAAATGCTCATTATTTTTTATTTTTTACTTAATTCAATGGCCTTTTTTGCAGCTTCGCTCATGGTTTCCACAGTTGGCAAACCATATTTCTTAATAATTTCTAAACCTTCTTTTGCATTTGTTCCCGCCAAACGGATAACAATTGGAATATCAGTTTTTATCTCGTCAAGTGCGATTACTAATCCACGGGCAACATCGTCGCAACGAGTAATTCCACCAAAAATATTTATCATAACGGCATTCACATTTTTGTCACTCAGCAATATATTCATTGCTTCAACAACTTTCTGTGAATTAGAAGAACCACCAATATCGAGGAAGTTGGCAGGATCGCCGCCATACAATTTAATCATGTCCATGGTGGCCATTGCCAGTCCGGCACCGTTTACCATACAACCAATATTTCCGTCTAATTTAATGTACGAAAGTCCTTTTGCTGCCGCTTCAATTTCTTTCTGCTCATCATCCAGAACATCGCGCATTTCTAAAATATTGCGTTGGCGGAACAAGGCATTGTCATCGAAATTCATTTTGCCATCAATAGCTAAAACTTGTTTATCAGGAGTTAAAACCAAGGGATTAATTTCGGCTAACGATGAATCAGTATCCACATAAAGTTCATAAAGTTTTACAAAAATAGCTGCTGCCTGGCGCACCTGTTTTGGGTCACTAAAAAGTTGCAATGCAATTTTACGTGCCTGCCAATCCATTAAACCCATTGTTGGGTCAATGGCCATTTTAATAATTTTCTCCGGGGAAACTTTGGCTACTTCTTCGATTTCAACCCCACCCTCGGCACTTGCCATTAAAATAACCGATTTTGTATTTCGGTCGTTGATTAAACCTACGTAAAATTCTTTTTCAATGTCAACTGCATCAGCAATCAGCACTTTTTCTACGGTTAAACCTTTAATCTCCATTCCGAGTATTTGTTCAGATAGCAATACCGCTTCAGCTTTTGTGGTTGCCAGTTTAACACCACCAGCTTTTCCACGGCCTCCAACATGAACCTGCGCTTTAACAACTCTCAGTTTGTCTTCTTCCGATACTTTCTTCTTAACTTCGTCAACCGAATGGCAAACAACACCTTCTGGGACAGGAATCCCGTACTTCCTGAATAAATCTCGGGCTTGATATTCGTGAATCTTCATTTTTTATTGATAAAATATTGATGTGAAAATATTTTCGCCAAAAGTACCAAATATTTACATATACATACCTATCAATACGTTTCTTTTTTATGAAATTTGGCAGCATTTTGAGTTTGTCTTGAGCCAAATTAAAAGATTATAAAATTGTGAAAAGAAAAGAACAAGTTCGAAAACCGGTAACTTTTTCAGTTAGATTTGCAAAAAATAGAACTCTAATGAAGGAAGCTATCAAAAAAGTAATTGAACAGGAAGCATTAGCGATTAAAAACATTCCTGTTGACGATGGTTTTATAAATGCAATTGAACTCATCTACCAACAAGTTCACAAAAAGAAAGGAAAATTGGTTGCAAGCGGAATGGGAAAAGCTGGCCAAATTGCATTAAATATTGCTACAACTTTTAGTTCAACCGGAACTCCCGCCGTTTTTTTACATCCGAGCGATTCTCAACACGGTGACCTTGGTGTAATTCAAGAAAATGATATTTTATTGCTGATTTCGAATTCGGGGAAAACACGCGAAATTATTGAGTTGGTTGAACTGGCAGGCAAATTACATCCCGGGTTATCGGTGGTTGTAATTTCGAGTAATCCATTGGGCAAATTAGCAAAAAATGCCAACGCATTTATCTATACTGGAAACCCAGACGAAGTTTGTCCCCTAGGATTATCACCTACAACTTCTACAACAGTGATGACTGTGATAGGAGATGCACTCGTAGTTTCGATGATGAATGAAATTGGTTTTACCAGTAAAGATTATGCAAAACGCCACCACGGTGGTTATTTGGGCGACAAATCGAGATTGCAAGCGAAATTTGATTCTAAATAAAAAATTTAAATAATGCGAATCACAAAAAAAAATACGATTGGATTAGTAATTGATATTCAAGAACGTCTGTTTCCGGTTATGATCGAAAAAGAAAAATTACTGAATAACTGCAAAGTTCTGATTCATGGACTTGCAGAATTAAACATTCAACAAATAGTTTCGCAACAATACACCAAAGGATTGGGCGAAACTTTGGAAGAGATAAAATCAGCAATTCCGAATTTTAAATTCATTGAAAAACGTGATTTTAGCTGCTGCGACGAACCAATTTTTTCGGAGAAGCTTAAAGAATTAAACGCAAAAAATATAATCATTTGTGGAATTGAATCTCATGTGTGCGTTCTTCAAACTGCAGTCGATTTAAAAGAAGCAGGATTAAATCCCATCGTTATAATGGACTGTGTTTCGTCACGATCAAAAGAAAATATTGAATGGACAAAAGAACGTTTTAGTTACGAGGGAATTATGACGACTTCGTATGAATCGATTTTATTTGAATTAACTCGTTCATCGAATGCACCTGAATTCCGCGCCATTTCGAAACTAGTTAAATAATAGCAGAATTTTTATTCATTGAATTTATTCCATTATTATTACCCGTGTTTACAGTTTGTTAATAACGTTTGACCAGAAATCCTCACTTAGAAGGAAAAAACCAATAATTTCCAATTTTTATTTTCAACTAACAAAAAAAGAATAAAACAATGAGCGGATTCTTCGGATGTATCTCGAAAACTGACTGTGTTACCAATGTATTTTATGGAACAGATTACCATTCTCACTTAGGAACAAAAAGGGCAGGAATGGCATTTTACAATAAAAAAGAGGGATTTCAACGCGCCATTCACAGTCTCGAAGATAGCTATTTCAGAAGTAAATTTGAAACCGACATTAAAAATTTTAAGGGAAATAGTGGCATCGGAATAATAAGCGATAACGAAGCACAACCCATTGTTGTAAATTCTCATTTGGGAAAATTTGCCATTTCTACGGTAAGTAAAATAAATAATGCTGAAGAACTGGAAAGAGAATTACTGAATAATAACCGCACTTTTTCGGAAACAAGCCAGGGAAGTGTAAATCCTACGGAATTGATTGCCATGCTTATTGCTGCAGGGCACGATTTTGTTTCTGGAATTGAAAATGTTTATAATAAAATTAAAGGATCGTGTTCCATTTTAATCCTTACCGAAAAAGAGATAATTGCAGCCCGTGACAAATTGGGACGAACCCCAATTATAATTGGGAAAAATGGCGATGGATTTGCTGCAGCATCGGAAAGTTGTGCTTTTGCCAATTTGAATTATAAAATAGACAGATATCTTGGCCCGGGAGAAATTGTAAGGGTTACTGCCGATGGAATTGTACAGTTGCGCGAACCAAACAAAAAGATGCAAATTTGTGCATTCCTTTGGGTTTACTATGGTTATCCACCGTCGTATTACGAAGGCATAAATGTTGAAGAGGCGCGTTACCGCTGTGGAGCAGCACTGGCAAAAGGCGATAAAGATATTGATGCCGATTTTGTGGCAGGAATTCCGGATTCGGGCGTAGGTCATGCCATTGGATACAGCAACGAGCGTAAAATTCCGTACATGCGACCTTACGCAAAATATACACCTACCTGGCCACGTAGTTTTATGCCACAAAACCAAAATATGCGCGAATTGGTTGCACGGATGAAATTAATTCCAAATCCTGCATTAATTAAAGATAAAAAAGGAGTTTTTCTTGACGACTCAATTGTTCGTGGCACACAACTAAAAGATAATACCCGCGACTTACATTCCGAAGGGATAAAAGAAGTACACATGCGGATTGCTTGTCCGCCTCTCACTTACCCATGCGAATATTTGAACTTTTCGCGCTCCCGAAAAACACTGGAGTTAGCGACACGAACCGCCATCCGCCAATTAGAAGGAACTGAAGATGTTGACTTGAAAAAATACTCAGACCCGGAAACGAATGAATACAAAGCAATGGTGGAAAGAATTCGAAAAAATCTGGGACTCACATCCTTAAAATTCCAAAAGCTTAGCGATTTGGAAGAAGCAATTGGTTTACCTAAAGAAAAACTTTGTACGCATTGTTGGGATGGTTCGAGCTATTTTTGATTTTGCTTTTCATTTTTTCGAAAAAAATATTTTTCATTTTTTACAGGAAAACCTTTCCATTGTTTGTAATTTTAAGCTAGAGTTATTCTAGACTAAAATGTACGACAAACTAATTATATATAACTTTACCGGTACAGGGAATGCACTGGCAGTTGCAAATTGGATTGCAGAAATTTCAAAGGCAAAAAATATTCCTGTTGAAATCAGAAAAATAATCCCATCGCTTTTGGTTGAAAAGGAAACATTTTTAGAAAATACACTCATCGGTTTTTGTTATCCAACTCATGGATTTAACGCGCCTCCAATTGTAATTAATTTTCTATTGCGATTCCCAAAAATGCAAAATAAGGTTTTCCTCTTAAATACGCGAGCGGGAATGAAATTTTCAAAATTTTTTACCCCCGGGCTAAGTGGATTGGCACAACTATTTCCTGCCCTTATTTTGCGTTTAAAAGGATTTAAAATTGTTGCATATCAACCCATGGATTTACCTTCGAATTGGATTTCAGTTCACCCGGGATTAAAATTTAAAGTCGTCGATTCAATTTTTCAACGATGCGAAAATATTACCAAACAGTTCGCTGAAAGAATTCTTTGCGGTGATAAAATTTTCAAAGGCCTGATTTCATTGCCAATTGATTTGCTAATTAGTCCAATTTCAATCGGCTATTATTTTTACGGCAGATTTGCACTTTCTAAAACTTTTGTAGCCGACAGCCAATGTAATAATTGCGGGCTTTGCGAAAAAGAGTGCCCGGTAAATGCAATAATTCAAAAAAATGGTCGCCCGTTTTGGACAAGTAAATAATCCTCGGGGCAAGCCCACGAGGCATTGAAGAAAATATTTTTGGATCCCGAGGCAAGCCTCGAGGTATTAAACCTTAATGAGAATAAATGCGAGAGTTGTATGCATTGTATGAACAGTTGCCCAAAACAAGCAATTCAAACTCCACACCTTTTTGTTTTGATAATTTGGTGGTTTGTATTTTCTGCTATTCCTCTTTGGATTGCAAGATGGCTGGCAAACGATGTCAATTTTTTCTCACAGAATTTTGATTTAATATTCTATCTGGCAATGGCAATTACCGGATTACCGATTGTTTTTTTTACCTACCGAATACTACACTTTCTGTTGAAATTCAGGTTTTTTAACAAATTAATTTCATTTACCTCGCTTACTAAATTTAAATTTTGGAGAAGGTATTTTGCACCAAAAAAGTATTTAAAGGTGAAATCAGAATTGAAATAATTAATTAATTTCGCCACACACAAAACAACAAATATGCTTGAGATATGTGCCATTGCATCGGGTAGTAACGGAAACTGTTACTACATTGGAAATGAAAAAGATGCCATTTTAATTGATGCAGGAATATCGGCAAAGCAGATTATTTTGCGGATGAAAGAGCGAAATCTAAATCCGGCAAAAGTGAAAGCTGTTTTTGTTACCCACGAACACAGCGACCACATGCGAGGAGTTCGCGGTGTAAGTAAAAAGCTGCAAGTTCCAATCTACCTAACTGCAAAAACACATAGCGGCGCATATAAAAATTTGCGCCCCGATTATCCAAAGTATTTCAAACCCGGAGAGGCAATTGAAATTGGGGAATTTACCATTCATTCATTCCTGAAAAATCATGATGCGTCGGAACCCTGCTCTTTTCGTGTTCAATATAAAGAAAAAAATATAGGTGTTTTTACAGATATAGGCGAAGCGTGCGACAATGTTACTTTGCATCTTAAAAAATGCGACGGGCTGTTTTTAGAATCTAACTACGATGAAAAAATGCTTTGGGAAGGTCGATATCCCTATTTTCTAAAAAAAAGAGTAGCCTCCGAAGTTGGTCATTTGTCGAACGATCAGGCATTTGAATTGTTGGATAAACACACCAACAAAAATCTACAATGTGTATTTTTAAGTCACATTTCAAAAGAAAACAACACCCCGGAAATAGCTTTGGAAAGAATGGATTCTTTAACTTCAAGATTTGAGGTTAAAGTAGCCACCCGATTTGAAGCAACTAAAGTTTATAAGATATAAAAGACTTCAAATTAACCATTCAACAAGTTATTGCTCAGTGCCTGCAAAGTCTCCTTTTTATGCGTTGTTGGCACTAAAACTGAAATATTAAACTTGCTTCCTCCGTACGAAATCATACGGATAGGAATTCCATCGAGGGCGTGAAACACTTTTGATGCAAAACCCCTTTCTTCGTGAATAATATCTCCCACAATACAAACAATCGACATATTTGAATCTATTTCAACCGTCCCAAATTTGTCCAGTTCTTCTTTAATTTCAGCGAGCTTTTGAGTATTATCAATGGTTAAAGAGACTGCAACCTCAGAAGTAGAAATCATATCGATTGACGTTTTATATTTTTCAAAAATCTTAAAAATATTTTTTAGAAAACCGTACGCATTCAGCATTCGACCCGAGCGAATTTTAACCGCCGTAATTCCATCTTTTGCTGCAACCGCTTTTATTCCCTTTCCATCCGACTTTTCAGAGATTAAAGTACCTGCATCCTTTGGGTTCATTGTATTTTTCAAACGAACCGGAATATTTGATACCCGTGCCGGCAGAACAGTTTGTGGGTGCAGAATCTTTGCTCCAAAATAAGCCAGCTCAGCTGCTTCGTTAAACGAAAGTTGATTAATTTTTTTCGTCCCCTCCACAAAACGTGGGTCGTTGTTATGAAAACCGTCAATATCTGTCCAAATCTGAATTTCCTCGGCTTCAATTGCAGCACCAATTAACGACGCGGTGTAATCGCTTCCACCCCGTTGCAGATTGTCAATTTCATTGTCGACATTTTTACAAATAAATCCTTGTGTTATATAATAATCAGCCTTTCCAACTTCTTTTAAAACAGGTTTTACATTTTTTTTAATGAATTGCAAATCTGCAGCTTTATCTTCATCAATTTTCATAAAATCCAGAGCTGGCAAAAGCTTGGTATTGTGGCCGCTTTCAATCATTAATAGCGTAACTAGCTGTGTAGAAATCAATTCACCTTGTGCAAGAATTGTATTTTCACTAACCTCATTAAATTTTCCCGAAGCAAACGATTTAATCGTGTCGAAACATTCCTTAATCACTTTCAATCCTTGTTTTATATTCTCTTCAGAAATAAATAGCTTAGCAATTACTTCCTTATATTTGGTCTCTAATTTTCCAATAAAAATAAGCGCAGTATCTTTATTCTTTTTATACAAATAATTAGAAATTTCAACCAACGAATTTGTAGTACCCGACATGGCAGAAAGCACAACTATCTTTTGTTCTCCATCGGTAATTAAATTCATAACTGCCCGCATATTCTCTGGTGTGCCAACCGATGTACCTCCGAATTTTAAAACTTTCATGTGTTTATAATTGTTTGTTTTTAACAGCAACACATATAACTCGCTGAAGAATCATCATCTTGTGTGCTAATATTTGCCATGCTCGTTTCATCTTAATAAATATTACTCAATTAAATTAACGATTGCAAAGATGAATATTTTTTGTGTGATTAAAAAAATCTCAGCAGATGCGTATATTTATCCATTCCTCGTGAATAATTATTAATATTACAAATATGATAACTATCACAACCATTATTACCATTAATCAATTAGTAAAAATTAATTTTGAAGCAATAAAAAATATCAATATGAAACGACTACTTCTAATTTTATCCATTGTATTAATTTTCCAAATTAATGTTTTTTCGCAAGATCAATCTGCGTACTTTCAAATTGGTACAACATCTGAAAGTATTGATGATGCGGTGAACACAGTAAAAACCGCCCTTCAAAACTCGGGTTTTAATACGATTGGTGAATACCAACCCGGCAACTTTAAAAACCTCACGGTTGTTTGTTACACTCGCCCCGATCTTGAAAAGATTGCACTGAGTTTTGCTGATCGTGGCTCGTTGGCTTCTGCATTAAAAGTAGGGTTTAAAAAAGAGGGGAATTCAGTTAAAATTAGCATGAATAATCCAATGTATTTATTTTACGCTTACTTTATTGACGGAGTTGAAAAACACGAAAAAGAACTTATTAAAATTTCGGAGGATGCAAAAAATTCCATGAAAAATGTGGGCTCAGAATTTTCTCCTTTTGGTGGAACACTCGACAAAGAAAAACTGCAAAAATACCACTACAAAGTGATGATGCCTTATTTTAAAGATGCCGAAGAATTAAATGAATTTTCATCGTTCGAGGAAGGTTTACAGGTGATCCGGAATAACTTAGCAAATAAAAAAGGGAACACGGTAAAAGTGTACGAATTAGTTTATCCCGACAAAAAGGTAGCTGTTTTTGGAGTTGGACTTTTTAGTACTGAAGACGGCGAACCAAAATTTCTACCAATTATTGGAGATGAAAACATAGCTGCAATGCCTTACGAAATAATTCTACAAGGAAATACGGCTAGCATCTTGCCAGGTAAGTACCGTTTTGCTTTAAGTTGGCCGGAATTAACTATGGGAACTTTTATGAAAATAATGAGTACGCCGGGAGATATAAAAAATACGATGGAAGGTTTAACCGAATAAACGGATATTTTTTATCAAAAAATACTCATTTAAAAAGTTGTCCTGTTGGGCGTAGTCGAGACTTCTGTTTTTCAAAGTGTCGGATTCTTTGGCTTCGCTGCCAATGACACAAAGTTTTTCTATTTCTTCAATTTCTCCAAAAAGAAATCAACTAAATCTTTTCCCGAAGAATCGACTATTCCAATTTCAGGAGCATAAACAACAGCCTCAACACCAACTCGATCTGCCCTCTCTTTTAAAGCTTTGGCATGTAAAGGATGATGATTTTTTTCATCCTGATTCGTTGGAGAATCTCCACTCCTTTTATTAAAAACAAATATTGGCGGATCGTCTTTATCCATTTTCCCGAGGAGATCAAGTTCAGCACGAATTTCTGTCTCTTTCTCTTTGTCCATATCTTCGGCCGATTTACATCCAAAAAATTGTGCTATCGACAACAAACTCTCGGATGTAGGTTTCGATGCAGGTATCTCCAGAATTTCATCCCATTGTAAAAGGTCATATGTTGACTGCGTTTCGAAAGCACCTGCACAAACCAACCGAGTCGATTCGCGAAACACAGGATCTTCATTTAATGGTTCAGCCATATCACTCGAAAATGCAAGCCACAACGATGTACCTGCACCAGCAGAACCTCCGGAACAGGCAATCTTCGTTTTATCAATATTATATTTCCGGGCATGGAAACGAATAAATTGGAGACACTGCTTCGAATCATTCAAACTGGCCAAAACTCCGTAAGGTTCTTCATTTAAAAACCGATAATTTATGGCAGCCACTGAAACGCCGGCATCTAAAAATGTTACCAAATCATCCGAATCGTAATACTTCGATTTATCACCTTCCACGAAGCCACCTCCATGTATATAGATTACCAACGAAGTAGGCTTTTCAGAATCTGCAAGCCAAATATCAAAAGTATTCCGCTCATGTTCTCCATATTTTTCATCAACAAAAGTTGCATGAATTCCATTTATTGTAATGGCTTCTATCTTCTCTCCAGTAATATTCACTACTATTTTTATAAAAATTGCGGTGCAAATGTACAATTTATTGGAAATTAGAAAAATGATATACGATTAATCATTCAACGTGCGACTTGAACTCACCCAAGAAATATTTAAAATTAATGTGAATTAGAAACTTCCAAAAATGGCGTGCTTTTCAGAATTAAAATAAATGGAAGAGTAAATGTTGAAATTTTCTTTGTTAGTGGTTAGTTTTCGTTCGATGTGCAAAACGGGCTGTCCGGCTTTTAAGTTTAGAAGTTGTCTAATCTGTTTTTCAGGTTTCACCGCTTTTAGTTTTTGCTCGCCACCAAGAATCTCAATTTGATAGTTTTTACGAAGTATCTCAAAAAGCGATTTGTTTTCAAACGAGCGCTTGGTTATTCGCGGTAAATAAATATTTGGCAAATAATTTACATCGTAAAAAACTGGTTCGTCATCCACAAAACGCAAGCGCTCCATATAAATACAACCCGATTCCTGTTCGAGCTCCGAAAGTTCAAAGTGGAAAGGATCGGGCCAGGTTTTTAACATCGGCTTTTGCAGAATATCTGTTTTCAAATAACGTACTCCAACTGCTGAAGCAGTTCCTGAGATGGATAGAATCCCAATGTTTTGTGGCGGTTTTCGAACAATACTTCCTTTCCCCTGCTTTTTTAAAATCAACCCATCTTTTACCAAAGAATCCAATGCGTGACGAACAGTAGGGCGAGTCATTTCATAAACCGCGCATAGTTCGTTCTCCGACGGCAACAAACTTCCTTCCTCGTAAACACCTGAAAAAATGTGTTTTCGAAGCAATTCATATAATTTCCGATATCGAGGAATGTTTTCCATTGCAGCACAAAGTTAAAAAAAAATTAAAACATACAATACAACTTGTAAATACAAGTTAAAAAATATATTTTTACATCGTGAAAATAAATATATTCATAATGCATTTGTTTTCAATGATTTAACATTTGTAACAAAAATTATTTGTGTTTACAAGTTGAATAGAAATTATTAAACCAATAAAATATGGCAATACCCGTTTTAATGCCTCGTCAAGGACAATCAGTTGAATCTTGCATTTTGGGGCAATGGTATAAATCGGTGGGAGAAGAAGTTAGCGAAGGCGACATTCTTTTCTCGTACGAAACCGACAAAGCTTCTTTTGAAGAGGAAGCGAAAGAAGATGGTATTCTTCTGGCTACTTTTTTTGAAGAAGGCGACGAAGTACCAGTTTTAGTGAATGTAGCAGTGCTTGGAAACAAAGGCGAGTCATTTGACGAATTTAATCCAAATGTCGCACTAAAAGAACCGGCAAATACAAAGCCTGCCGAAGCAGAAGAAAAGCCAAAAGTGGTAGAGTTTGATGTGGAAGACGATTCGCCAAACAAGCGAATCCGCATTTCTCCTTTAGCAAGAAAAATGGCAGAAAAGCTGAAAGTAAACATTCAATCTCTCAAAGGTTCAGGTCCACACGGAAGAATTATTGCCCGCGATATTGAAACAGCAGAAAAAGGAGTTGAGAAAACTATTCAGCAACCGGTGGAAACCCAAACAATAAAAACCGTTTCTCAGCCAACAACAATTTTAGAATCGGGTGATGATTATGAAATAAAAGCTATCCCCAATATTCGCAAGTTAATTGCCAACGCAATGTTTCAGTCGTTACAAAACTCGGCTCAACTTACACACCACATGAGTGCCGATGCACGAAAAATGATGAAACTACGAAAGAAAATTAAGAAAGAATTTGCCGACGGAACTCTTTCTCAAAATGTAACCATAAACGATTTGGTTTGTTTTGCAGTAATTCGTGCTTTGAAAAAATTCCCGCAGGTAAATACACATTATCACGGCGACAAAATGAAGTGGTTCAAAAAAGTACACCTTGGTTTGGCTGTTGATACCGAACGTGGATTAATGGTTCCTGCAGTTAAAAATGCGGATGACCTTTCTATTACCGGAATGTCTTATCAACTACAACAAGTTGCGACTCAAAGTAAAAGCGGAAACATCAATCCTGATTTATTGAATCCGGCAGCTGCAACATTCACTGTTTCTAACCTTGGGAATTATGGCGTTGAAATGTTTACTCCAGTAATTAACTTGCCACAAACTGCAATTTTGGGAGTTTGTACAATTATACCTCGTCCGAAAGAAATTGAAGAGGGTGTTTATGGATTTGTTCCAATGATTGGGCTTTCGTTAACCTACAATCATCAAGCGCTGGATGGTGGCGAAGCAACTCTTTTCCTTGCGGAAATTAAAAATCAAATCGAAAATCTTTCACTTTAAAAATTCAGAAAATGCCTAAAATTCAATATATAAACCCGGATGAGGTACGTAAACCGGGATTCTTAAAATTCAGTCCAATTCCTGTAAATCAATACAATAAAACGGTTGAAGAGGAAAAGAAGAATTTCTCCAACGAAGATTTTGTAAGAATTTATCGCGACATGGTTATTATTCGCGAATTCGAAACCATGTTGAACCTGATTAAAACCCGTAACGAATACAACGGAGTAGAGTATAATCACCCCGGGCCCGCTCACCTTTCCATCGGCCAGGAAGCAGCTGCTGTAGGAATGGCCTATACTTTGGGCGTTGAAGATTTCATCTTCGGTTCGCATCGTAGTCATGGAGAAATTCTTGCCAAAGGTTTGTCAGCAATCGACAAATTAAACGACAAGCAATTAATCGAGATAATGGATAACCATTTCGATGGAATTACATTGGCTCCTGTAAAAGCCGGTCACACTGGAACGACCAAAGAGTTGGCCGTTAAATTCCTAATATACGGAACGCTGGCTGAAGTTTTTGCCCGAGAAACAGGTTTTAATAAAGGACTTGGTGGTTCGATGCACGCATTCTTCACTCCATTTGGAGTTTACCCAAACAACGCAATTGTTGGTGGCTCGGGCGACATTTCAGTGGGAGCTGCTTTATATAAAAAAGTAAATAGAAAAAAGGGAATTATAGTTGCAAATATTGGCGATGCTTCAATGGCTTGTGGACCAGTTTGGGAAGGACTTACTTTTGCGACTATGGATCAGTTTACAGAATTGTGGGAAGGTGACATGAAAGGCGGCCTGCCATTGATTGTAAATATCATGAACAACCAATACGGAATGGGCGGGCAAACTTGTGGAGAAACCATGGGTTACGATATTGCGGCAAGAATTGGAGCAGGAATAAACGCTGACCAAATGCACGCTGAGCGTGTGGATGGATACAATCCATTGGCTGTAATTGATGCTTACAAACGCAAACGCAAAATTATTGAGGAAAAACGCGGTCCCGTTTTATTGGACGTTTTAACTTACCGTTACAGCGGACACTCACCTTCTGATGCATCTTCGTACCGAAGCAAAGAAGAAGTGGAGGCCTGGGAAAAACAAGACTCAATTATTTGGTTTGGCAAAGAGCTTGTAAAAGCCGGAGTTGCCACCGAAGCAGAATTGGAAGTAATAAAAGCTGAAACTACCGAAATCATCACCTTCTCCATAAAATTGGCAATCGATGACGAAGTTTCACCAATTATGGATATGAAAAAACATCCAAACCTGATTGGCGATATGATGTTCAGCAATCAGAGTGTTGACAAAATGGAAGATCGTCCGGTGGAAGTAAATCACCCAATGGAAGAAAACCCACGGGTAAAACAGCTAAAAACCAAAGAACGGTTTATGTTTAACGAAAACGGTAAACCATTCTCAAAAATAAAAACTTACGGTTTGCGCGATGGACTTTTTGAAGCCATCGTTGACCGCTTTTATAAAGATCCAACTTTAATTGCTTACGGTGAAGAGAACCGAGATTGGGGTGGTGCATTTGCCGTTTATCGCGGATTGACGGAAGCACTTCCATACAATCGTTTATTTAACTCGCCAATTTCGGAAGCATCAATTATTGGAACTGCCATTGGTTACGCCATGTGTGGTGGCCGCGTAATTCCTGAAATTATGTACGCCGATTTTTTAGGTCGTGCCGGTGACGAGGTTTTTAACCAACTTCCAAAATGGCAGGCAATGAGCGGAAATGTACTGAAAATGCCTGTTGTAATCCGTATTTCTATTGGTTCGAAATATGGTGCACAACATTCCCAAGATTGGACTGCTTTGGCAGCACACATTCCAGGATTAAAGGTAGTTTTCCCGGTTACTCCGTACGACGCAAAAGGATTAATGAACAGTGCATTACAAGGAACAGACCCCATAATTTTCTTCGAGAGTCAGCGACTTTACGACATTGGCGAACAATTTCACAAAGGTGGAGTTCCTGAAGGATATTATGAACTTCCAATTGGCGAGCCTGATGTTAAAAGAGAAGGAAGCGATGTAACGATTTTAACAATTGGTGCAACTTTATACCGTGCTTTGGATGCTGCGAAAACTTTAGAAGAGAAATACAATCTTTCGGCTGAAGTTATTGATGCACGTTCGTTGGTACCATTTAATTACGAACCGGTAATTGAGTCCATCAAAAAAACCGGACGAATTATAATTTCAGGCGATGCGTCGGCTCGTGGTTCTTTCTTGCGCGATTTGGCTTCTAATATTACAGAATTGGCATTCGATTATTTAGATGCTCCTCCGGTAGTTGTTGGTTCGCGAAACTGGATTACCCCGGCGCACGAATTGGAAGACTATTTCTTCCCACAACCAGAATGGTTTATCGATGCTATCCACGAAAGAATCCTTCCACTGGAAGGACACGTTTCAACATCAGATTTTTCCGAGGCGGAACAACTGGACAGAAATGCTCGAGGTATTTAATTAAGGGTGCTGCGATTTCCAAACGACATTAAATAAATGGAAGTTTGAAAACTTCCACACCCACAAAAATCCGGTTTCGAAAGAAGCCGGATTTTTTTATGCCCAATTTTATCTTTTCAAATTCAGTCTCATTTTTCAAATTTGCCCTACAAATATATGACATCAAAACATTGCAGCTTCGACTAAAATAATGGCAATTATCTCAATTATTATTGCAATATTTATCGATATAATTAATGCTCAAAATCAAAGACGTTATTATACATGCATTCAAACGTTAAATTACAAAAAAAAGGTATTTTTAATTGATTTACGAACACAAGACAAATACAATTCAGGACACTTGGGAAATGCAAAATTGATTAATTTTATGGCGGAGGATTTTAAATATTACAATCACAAAACTTTCGAAAAGTAAATAATCCTCGGGGCAAGCCCACGAGGCATTGAAGAAAATATTTTTGGATCCCGAGGCAAGCCTCGAGGTATTAAACCTTAATGAGAATAAAAACCATTTGTGTTTATTGTCGTAATGGTAATCGAAGTGGACAATCAATAGAAATTCTAAAGAAAGAAGGCTATTTTGCATGTATATAATCTGAAAGGAGGAATAATTATCTAGCAGAAAAAGGTTTAAAAACAATATTTTGATTCATCGTTTCGCTTTGATAAAAATTTTCTTAGTACATCTTCAACGGTTGCCCAATTTGCAACACCGAATTTTCTGAAATGTTGTTTAACCGACAAATGGAATTGATTGACATTTTGTACCGTCGGGAGATCACCCACAATGAATCACCTAATCTTACTTTGTAATATTCTGGAACAGCCACGTTTGTTGAATATCCCTTTGGTTTTAATATTTTATGAAGTTGCGCCAGTGTTTCCTCTTTTTTCGCATCATTCCTTATTTGTCTTTTTTCAAAATCGAACACCATCTCGGAATCAAAAGGTTTTCCAGATTCCCGGATCTCAAAATGAAGATGGTTTCCACGCGCGCGACCTGTACTTCCGGCCAAACCAATTGGGTTCCCTTTTTTTACCCATTCTCCTTTTTTCACTAGAAATTTAGATAAATGGGCATAATAAGTTTCAAGATTTTTTTCATGTTGAATTACTACCAGGTTGCCAAAACCATAATAATAACTGGCACGATTTACAGTGCCATCTTTTACTGCCAGAATAGTGTCTCCTAAATTCATTTTTATATCGGTACCGTAATGCATCCGCCCCGAACGCGGTCCAAATCGACTAATAACATTTCCACCACTTCCGGGTAAAAGAAATTGTTCGAAAAAGGTCGGATTGTTTTCTTTAAATTGTATTTTAATTACTTTAACTTGATTTATTGTAATTGGATCGGAAATTCCGGGCCATATTACCAATGAATCGGTATTAACATATTGAGCTTGAACTATTCCCGAAAATAACCAGAAAAATGTAAATAATAGAAATACTTTTTGCATACTTTTTTTTCAGACTTAACATCCTTAAAATTATTCTAAAAACAATGCAATATTAATTAAAAATTCAATGCATAAAATCGGTTAAGAAATCTTTTGCAATACACTAACAACTCGTTTACGAATCATTAACAAATTTTACTTTTGAAAACATGAACAGCATTTATGTCCAGTAAAACAGATTCTGCAAAAAACAGGATACCAAAGGACAGCCCAGTTCAATCGCTTTTGTTAATTTGCAGTCTCAAATTAGAATCGATTAAAATGAATACATATAAAAGCATATTCACTGATTTCCCGGAAACTCCAGAATTATTAGACTGGTATAAAAACCAGACGCAAAAAACAATTCCCAATATAAACGGGCACATTCACACACCACACTCTTTTAGTGCATTTGCTAGTATTGAGCAAGCATTCCAATTGGCTAAAAATGAAGGTGTCAGTGTTTTGGGAATCAACGATTTTTACACCACCGACGGTTACGATGAATTCGCGGAACTGGCAGTTGAAAACAAAATTTTTCCATTATTCAATATTGAATTTATGGGATTACAAAACGATTTGCAAAAAGCCGGAGTTCGTGTAAACGACCCAAGCAATCCGGGACGAACTTATTTTAGTGGAAAAGGATTGCGCCAACCAGCAAAGATGAGTGCTGTGTCTCAAAAAAATATAACTGACCTTCAAAAAGAAAGTAACCACCAAACTTTTGAAATGGTGGATAAACTAAATGCTTTTCTAGCTGAAAATAACATCGATATAAAATTTGAAGCGGCTGAAGTACAAAACCGACTGGCTAAAAATCTTTTTCGAGAAAGACACATTGCACAAGCCATCCGCATTGCGGTTTTCGAAAAAGCAGAAAGTGAAAAGGAAAGGAAAGAATTACTCACCAAAATATTTTCCGGAAAAGAAGTAAAATCGGCAATCGAAGATGTGGCCAGATTGGAAAACGAAATACGCGGGAACTTATTAAAAACCGGCGGAACGGCATTTGTTGAAGAAGATCCAAAAGCCTTTCTTTTGTTAGAAGAGATTATGGAGTTGATTATTGATGCAGGAGGAATTCCTTGCTACCCCGTTTTATTGGACTTTGGAAATGGAAATTTTACCGATTTTGAAGCCGATAAAGCAGCACTTTTAACTACATTAAAAAGTAAAAATATATTTAGTATTGAGCTTATTCCAGGACGGAACAATATTAATATTCTGAAAGACTTTGTAACTTTTTTCAATGATAATGGATTTGTAATTACGTTTGGGACCGAGCACAATACTCCAAAACTCGACCCCATAAAAATTAGTTGCGGCGGAGCAGATTTAGATGAGGAACTAAAACAAATTAATTTCGAAGGAACAGCTGTTATAGCTGCACATCAATATTTAATTGCAAAAGGAGAAGAAGGATATTTAAAAAATGGCAAAGCAAAAATTTCAGAAAAAGAACGTTTTATTGAATTCGGGAAAGCTGTAATTGCATATTTTTTATCAAACAAGTAAAAACTAACTTTGTGTTCCTTTGTAAAGATACTTTGTGAAACTTTATGGTAAAAAAAGAAATAACCACGGAGAACACAAAGAAGACACAGAGTTTCACAGAGAAAAGTAAAAATACAAAATTTAAATAATTAAAAATGACACTTAAATCAAATAAAAAAAAACCTCTTTCGTCCTCAATTCGTGAAAGGAGAAACAAGAGGTTTACCCGATTTATTCATTTTTTGAAAAATTTGGGTTATTCATTTTTACATTATTTTGAAATCTCCTGGCATTTGAACACAACAACAAAACATCGTCCGCGAGGCAGGTGTTATTATTAAATAAACTTCCAAAGTTAAAGCAAACAAATTCATAAAATCATGAAGGGAAAAATAAAAGAATTAATAGAAGTTTCGAGATATTACGGACTGAAAAAAGAATACGTAATTGCCGGAGGGGGAAATACTTCTTTCAAAAACAAAGAACACCTTTGGATTAAAGCCAGTGGTATTAATCTGGGAAATATCGACGAAAAAGGATTTTGTGTTCTCGACCGCGAAAAACTAAATAACATTCCAAATCAGCAATTTTCGGATAATTCGGCCATTCGCGAAGAAGAGGTAAAAAATGCACTTTTAAATAGTCGCATTTATCCAAACTCCGGATTGCGCCCATCCGTTGAAACTTCGTTACACAATTTGTTTAGTTACAGCTTTGTAGTACACACCCACTCTACTTTGGTTAATGGATTGATGTGCAGTAATCAGGCAGCAGAAAAAACGATGGAGATTTTTGGAGAGGAAATGCTTTACGTGCCGTATTCCGATCCCGGTTTTGTTCTGTTTAAAATTATTGCTGAAAAAATAGCAGATTACAATACTAAATTCAAGTGCGATCCAAAAGTTGTATTCATTCAAAATCATGGAATTTTTGTGGCTGCAAATACAACTGCTGAAATTGACGAAATTTATGCAGACGTTAAAGATAAACTAGAAAATTCATTTGAAGATTTTCCAACCCTCAAAGAGGTTCCCGTTTCTGAAAAAATAATTGAAGTTCTACCAGCAGTACGAATGTTGCTTTCTTCCGAAAAATTAAAAGTTGCATCTGCATTTAACAGTTCGTGGGTAGCTAATTTTATTTCAGATAAAAAAACGTTTGAAAATGGAATTGCCAAACCATTTAATCCAGATCAAATGGTTTATTGCATGTCGGAATATCTTTTTGTTGAAAACAATTCCAGCGTTGCAAATATTATTGAGGAAACAAAAACAAAAATTATTGATTTCGAAATCCGAAAAGGTACGGTTCCAAAAGTTATTTTTATTCAAAATGAAGGTGTGATTGTTGCAGAAGATTCACCTGTTTCTGTAAATTATTTAAAAGGCATTGTAAACGATTTTTGTGAAATCGGTACGCTTTCAGAAAATTTTGGAGGACCGCACCCGCTAACAAAAGAGCAAGCTGCTTTTATTGAAAACTGGGAAGTTGAACACTACCGCAAAAAAGTTTCGCTGGGTGGAAAACCAACTGGCCGACTGGAAAACAAAATTGTAATTGTAACTGGCGCAGCCCAAGGATTTGGCGCTGGAATTGCGGAAATTCTTCATGGCGAAGGAGCTAATATTATTGTAGCCGATTTAAACGAAGAAAAAGGAATTGAGTTCGCCAATCAACTCAATTCAAAAAAGACCAAAAACTTAGCACATTTTATTTCGGTAAATGTTTCTGAAAGTGACTCAGTAAAAGCGTTAATTAATGAAACTGTTTTGCAATTTGGAGGATTGGATGTTATGATTTCTAACGCAGGGATTTTGCGTGCCGGGAGTTTGGATGAAATGGATCAAGCAACTTTTGAATTGATGACAAAAGTAAATTACACCGGTTATTTCCTATGTGCTAAATATGCTCAACCGATAATGAAAATGCAAAGCAAAAACAAGCCCGATTTTTACATGGATATCATTCAAATTAATTCAAAATCGGGATTAAAAGGAAGCAATAAAAACTTTGCTTATGCGGGTGGAAAATTTGGTGGAATTGGTTTGACACAGTCGTTTGCACTGGAATTGATGCCCCATAATATTAAGGTGAATTCCATTTGTCCAGGTAACTTTTTTGATGGTCCACTTTGGAGCGACCCAGAAAACGGACTGTTTGTACAATACCTAAATGCTGGAAAAGTGCCGGGGGCAAAAACAATTGACGATGTAAAAGCGTTTTACGAAGCACAGGTTCCCGCCAGCCGGGGATGCACAGCACTCGACGTGGCAAAAGCAATCTTCTATGTAATTGACCAGGAATACGAAACAGGGCAAGCTGTGCCTGTAACAGGTGGGCAGAATATGTTGAATTAGGAGATAGTAGTAAGTAGAAAGTAATTAGTAGTGATTAAAGAAATTCGAGAAAGTTTTTAAGAACGTTATTCCGAACTTGATTCGGAATCTTATGAATAGATGCTGAAACAAGTTCAGCATGACGTATTTCTAACAATCTGAGTACTAAAATCTCACTACTCAAAGCAAAAAAAATATGAAAACAAAAGCAATACGATTATACGGAAAAAAAGATTTGAGATTGGAAGAATTTGAACTTCCACAAATCAAAAACGATGAGATTTTAGCGAAAGTGGTTTCCGACAGCATTTGTATGTCGAGCTACAAAGCTGCCACGCAAGGTGAAGATCACAAACGTGTGCCAAATAATGTGACTGAAAACCCAATTATTATTGGTCACGAATTTAGTGGCGAAATTGTGGAAGTGGGAGCTAAATGGAAGAACAAATTTAAAGCGGGACAAAAATATTCCATCCAGCCGGCAATCTATTACGAAGATGGTCCTGTTGGTTTTTTAAGTGCCCCCGGCTATTCGTATCCAAATATTGGAGGCGATGCAACTTACGTTATCATTCCGAAAGATGTACTAGAACAAGATTGTTTGCTGGCCTACGACGGGCCTGGATTTTATCCGGCATCGTTGGCAGAGCCTTTAAGTTGTGTGATTGGTGCCATGCACGCAAATTATCACACAAAACCGGGTTCGTACATCCACAACATGGAAATTGTGGAGGGTGGTAAAATGGCAATTCTTGCTGGTGTTGGTCCAATGGGCCTGGCTGCCATAAATTATGTAGTTAGTCGCGAAGACAGAAAACCTTCGTTGATGGTTGTTACCGATATCTCACAAGATCGTTTGGACAGATCGGCTGAAATATTCCCTCCTGGATGGGCGGAAGGAAACGGCATCGAACTAGTTTATATGAACACCGGAAATATTGACAACCCCATTTCAGCATTAAAAGAATTATCGGATGGAACGGGTTACGACGATGTTTTTGTTTTTGCCCCGGTTGCCCCGGTTATTGAACAAGGCGATGCAGTTTTAGCCAACGACGGCTGCCTTAACTTTTTTGCCGGCCCGAGTAATACCGAGTTTTCAGCAAAAATGAATTTTTACAATGTACATTACGCAGCAACCCACATTGTAGGAACTTCTGGCGGAAACAACGATGATATGGTAGAAGCACTGGATTGTATGAGCAAAGGACTCGATCCTGCAGGACTGGTAACACATGTTGGCGGACTTAATTCGGTAATTGAAACCACATTGAATTTGCCAAATATTCCTGGAGGCAAAAAACTAATTTACACGCATAAAAACTTTCCGTTAACTGCAATTTCTGATTTTGAGCAATTAGGGAAAGAAAATCCATTTTATGCTGAATTGGCAAAAATTGTAGCCAAAACCAAAGGACTTTGGAATGTGGAAGCAGAGGATTATTTGTTAGCAAATGCGGAGGAGATTTAAGGGAGAGCCCCTCCTAACCTCCCCAAAGGGAGGAACTAAAGAAACAAGGCGATATTATATTAGAAAAATATTTTATAATGAATATTTGTTTAAGATTTTTTTGATTTTCAGACTTCGCCTACACTCAGTCTGAATGTCACAATGAGCGTAGTCGAACTATGTTGCAAAATCAAGATAAAAAAAATCAAACTACCTTGAAAGATATGACTGATTATTCAAAAGATTTAGAAGTTGCACGAAAAGCAGCTCAGGCAGGTGCCCGGGTTATTCTTAATAATTTTGGAAAAGCCAAGGATTTTAGAGTAAAGGGGAATTCGAAAGGACTAGTTACCGAAACTGATTTGGCAGC
>CAYZBC010000009.1:0-42594 GCA_964476535.1 uncultured Maribellus sp. | reverse complement strand
CATAATCTATTATTTGTTAAATATAAATTACAAAAAAAGTATGCGTTTGCCCTGAAGAAACGATTGGTCGAGTACTCTTCCGGAAGAGAATCGTTCTTATTTTTACCCATCGGCATCGTTAAGTATGTTATTAAACAATATGGTTGATTTAGGAGACAAAGTTTCTTTGGCTAAACTTAGAGGTGGCTGGGCAATGGTTGGTAACGATACCGACCCATACAAATTGATGGCAGTAATGAGTAATCAAGGTGCTTGGGGTAACCAAACCCGTTTGTCAACTTCCGGTACATTATTGCTTCCCGATTTAAAACCTGAGATTCAAACATCGTGGGAATTTGGGGCTGATCTTGCTTTCTTTAACAGTCGTTTAAGAATGGAAGGTACTTACTACCAGGCCGAAAATGAAAATCAAATTTTAAGTATTGGTCTTCCTCCATCATCGGGTTATACAGGAAAACAAATTAATGCCGGTTTAATTTCAAGTAAAGGTATTGAATTAGGTATTGGTGGAACAGTTGTTACCAACAACGATTGGAATTGGGATGTAAATATGATATTCTCAAAAAACAGAACAAAAATTGAAGAACTTTCAGAAGGGTTCGACTATATAAAATTATGGACCGATGCTAAAGGAGGTGCAGTAACAAGGGTTGGTGACGAAATCGGTCAGATTGTGGATGATATTATTGTACGGGTTGATGATCCATCTTCGCCTTATAACGGATGGCCTATAATTGATGATGAAGGCTGGGACGACTCGGACAACTGGGAAAATTATATGGAACCAGGCGACAATACAGCTGTTATCGGTAATTTCAATCCAGATTTTATGGTTGGTATGCAAACTGCTCTTACTTATAAAAACTGGTCATTAAGTGCTAGTTTGGATTGGAGAGTTGGAGGACAATTTATTTCTCAAACATTCCGTTATGGGGAATCAGATCTTCATACTCAACGATGGATGGATAGAACGGTAAAGATTAATGATATGAGTAGTTCAGAAATTGCTCAATTTCTGAAAGATAATGCTGACCAGTATTTATCTCCTGATGGTGATTTCTTCGTTGTTGTTGGTGGTCCAACTACCGAAACTGGTGGTTTTGCACATACCGAAGATGGAATTACATTAAACGATGGTGTATTTATGCCAGGTGTTGAAGGTTATTACGATGACAATGGAAAATTTGTTATGGTAAGAGAAAACCTGGGTGGAGAAGATACGCCATTAATCAGATACCAGGATTTCTACGGTTGGGGTTATTCACGCAATGCAATGTTTGATGCTGACTTTATAAAACTTCGTGAAATTTCTATTGCGTACAAACTTCCTAAAATTAACGGAATTCAAAGTGCTACAGTTTCTTTATACAGCCGTAATATTATTTTATGGACGAAAGCAGGTATTGGAATTGATCCTGAAACCGCATTTCAGGCTGAAGGCAGCACACAAGGTGGCGGTTCACAGTTCAAACAAGGTATTGAAAGATATAATGTATCGCCTTGGACAATTCCGGTAGGTATCAAACTGAATGTAAGTTTTTAATTTTAAAAATTAATAATCATGAAATTAATGAAATCAATATATAAAATATTTTTAATTCTGCTTGTGGTTGGCTTTGCCTCCTGCAACGATCATCTTACAGAATTGAATGTGAATCCAAATGGGGTGGATCCTGCTATTGTAAATCCAAACCTGATTGTAGCTTCAGTTATTACAAATACTGCGGCACCATACCTTTCAACCAGTTATAATTCAGGTCCTGCAGGAGTAATGCAATATGTTCAAAAAAGTGGTTGGGGAAGCGAATTGAACAAATACGACTGGAATACTGAAAAGGGTTGGTCTGGTTCGTACAATAACCTAAGAAATGCTCAGCATCTTTATGAGCGATCAGTTGAAGAAGGAATGGAATTCCAGCAAGGACTTGCCATCGTAATGAGAGCTTTTAATTTCGGATACATTGCCGATTCGTGGGGTGATGCTCCTTACAATACTGCATTAAATGCACCAAATGGCGAGCAGGAAGATCTTTTTCCTGCATTTGATTCGCAAGAAACTATTTACAAAGGAATTATTGAAGAGCTTAAAGAAGCCAATACTCTGTTGTCAAAATCTTTGGGTGAATATTCAAAAATTGACCCTAATGTTGATATTATTTACAACGGATCTCCTTCAAAATGGAGAAAATTGGCTAATTCATTAATGTTAAGGTATTACATGAGAATTTCCACAAAATTGCCTGCTTATGCAAAAGCAGGAATCGAAGAGATTGTCTCAAATTCAGGACAATACCCAATTTTTACTTCAACCGATGACGATGCAACAATGGGTTATATTGGTTCTTCGGATGCTGATTCATGGCCTGCAAATACTACTTTTGATGCAAATGGTAGTAACTTCTCAAGAATTCAGCTTTGCGCAGGATTCAGGGATGTACTGGTTGATTTAAACGATCCAAGAATTGCGGTTTGGTTCAACAAGGTTAAAGTGCCAATTAAAGTTTCTTCGGCAGTTACTGAAGATGAAATAATTGATGGTGTTAGGTATTTAAATCCTGATTATATGGCAGAAAATGATATCGTTTTATACGGCCCAACAACATGGGTTGCCGATTCTGAAGCTGATAAAGTACTTGTGGATACAATGGAGTATGTAGGTCTTCCTATTGCTTCGTTGCCTGGCGACGGTTCTGCTTGGAACCTAAATCCTAACGTAATTCAAGGTGGACCAAATGTACATAACTCAGCACTTGCTGATATGTATCAGAATGCTGAAGGTGAATTTCTAAGAGCAAGACTTATTTCTTATACGGAAGTTTGTTTTATTTTGGCAGAAGCCGCCGATAAAGGATGGAATGTTGGTTCACAACAATCGTGGTACGAAAAAGGTGTTGAAGCTTCGTTTAAAACTTGGGATATAAGTGGTGATTATAATGCTTATGTTGCAGGAACAGGTGTCGCATTTGATGGTTCGTTGGAGCAAATTATGGTTCAAAAATGGATTGCCAACTGGACTGTTGCTCATGAATCTTGGTGCGACTGGAGAAGAACAGGATTTCCAACACTTACTGTTGGATTAAAAGGAGAACGCGAAGCAATGCCATTGCGTTACCAATATGGAAGTAGTGAGAAAGCGAGTAATGCTGATAATTATAATGCAGCAATTGGCAATTTGGTTGAAACTGCATTTACTGCACAAGACGGTAAAGACAGCTCATGGTCTAAATTTTGGTTATTGAAATAAACCGATAGATTTGGTAAATAGTTATAAAGTTTAGTTAGTTTGGAGAGGGCAAGAATTTATTTCTTGTCCTTTCTATTTTCTACATAAAAGATTCAATAACACAGAACCAATGATCGATTTTAAATTTTTTTTGACACTAATTGTACTCTTGGGTTCAATAGGAAATGTAAATGCTGGCACAGCGAAAGGCTCGGTTTATATCGATACGAATAAAAATGGTATTCGCGATGGAAAAGAGCCGGGTGTTGCAGGTATTTCTGTCTCAAACGGAAACGACGTGGTAATCACAGATTCCAAGGGTGAATGGCGACTTAATATAGATGATGACTTTACCCTATTTGTAATTAAACCCGCAGGGTATTCAGTGGCTGTTAATCAAAACATGATTCCAGAACACTTTTATAGGCATAATTCTGAACAAAAAATACCTAAATCAATCGATTTTCCTTTATATCTTGTTCCCGAAAAGAAAAAATTCTCAGCTTTGTTTTTTAGCGATACTCAGGCCCGGGGTTTACGCGAAGTAGATTTTATTTTACACGATGCTGTCGACGAATTAATTGGAACCGACGCCTTATTTGGTGTATCGCTAGGTGATATTGTTGCAGACGATCCCGGACTTTTTTCTGAAATAAATCAGGGGCTGGCGCAAATTGGTATTCCATGGTACAATACATTTGGAAATCACGACAGCGACCGCGAAGCCACAAATAACAACGAAAGAGATGAAACTTTCGAGCGTTTTTTTGGACCCAGTACTTACGCTTTCGAATATGCCGATGTCGTTTTTATCGATTTAAACAATATTTATTTTAACCCCAACGGTAAATATCGCCCACATTTTACAGAAAATCAGCTGACCTTTGTGGAAAACTATATCAACCTGATTCCGGAAAACAAACTGGTTGTGTTAATGATGCATGCTCCAATAGTGGCATGCGACAATCAGAAGAGAATGTATCAAATTATTCAGAATAGAAAATACACCTTTTCCATTTCCGGGCATGTACACGAACAGTTAAACCTTTTTGTGGGAAAAGAGAATGGCTGGGAAGGTGAGGAAGAACATCACCATTTAATTAATGCCACAGTTTGTGGGAGTTGGTGGTGTGGTACGAACGACGAATTAGGAATTCCACACGCCACAATGAATGACGGTGCTCCAAACGGGTATTCAAGAATTACATTCGATGGTAACCAATACAGTGTGGAGTTTAAAGCTGCACGTCGTCCGGCAGATTACCAAATGAATATCTATTTACCCAACGAAATAAGTAAGTCAGGTTTGGAAACAACACAGATACTTGTTAATGTTTTTGCAGGCTCCCAACGCTCGAAAGTAGAAATGAAAATTGGCAAAAACGGAGAATGGATTTTAATGGAACAATTAAAAACTATTGATCCAGAATGTTTGCGAATGCATAAATTAAATTCATTTTTAAGTGAAACGGTAAATGGTGAAGTGCTGGAAGATGTTTTTGGTTTCAAAATGGATTATCCAAGTACATCCGATCACATTTGGGGATCAAAACTGCCAAAGAATATTTTGTCCGGAACACATACTGTAACTGTGCGTACAACTGATATGTACAATAAAACATGGCAGGCGCATCGTATCTTTAGAGTGCGTGAATCTGAAAATTGAAAATAAAATGAATCAAAACAGACTTAAACCAATTCTTCTTTTTTTATCGCTTTTCCTCCTCATTAACATATTTTTTTCGGGATGCGGGAAAAGCATAAAAAAGGGTGAAACAATAATCCTTATGAGCGAGAAACAAATTTCATTCGGCAATAAAAATCACGCCTTAGATAATAACGATAATTTTTCTCCAGATGGAAAATTTTTATGTTACGATACTCGCGGTACGGTTTATAACGAAAACCTGGCCAACTCCAAATCCATCAAAAAAATAGAAATTTCAACAGGGATAGAAACTGTACTTTGGGAGCCGGAATATGTTACCGGCGAAGAAGCTGCTCCGGGTGTTGCTGCAGTTTCGTGGCATCCTTCAAAAAACAAAGTAATATTTATTCATGGTCCATTGTTGGATGAAGTTGCAGACCGCGGATATTATGGAATTAGAAACCGAACCGGCGTTGAAGTAAGTGCAGATGGAAAGGGTACAATTACAAAGGTTGATATGCGCGATGTTTCCATTGCTAGACCAACAACTCCGGGCGCACAAAGAGGTGGAACCCATCGCCATGAATATTCACGAAATGGAAATAGAATTGGCTTTACCTACGACGATATTCTTCAACAAAAACAGAACCGAACCATTGGTTACATGGAGTTAAATAAAAAAGCTCCTGAAGGTTTTACCCATTATTTTGCAGTGTTGTTAAAAACGGCCGAGCAGGGAAAATCAAAATCCGGAGAAATTGAAAAAGCGTATGGAGATTCATGGGTTGATTCTGCTGGGAAAATGCGTGCTTTTATTGGAGATGTACGAGCTGAAAATGGCATTGATTACGACACTTCATTATTTGTTGCCGACATTGCTGATGATGTTGATATTACAAGCTCATTCTCCGGAAATAATGATGAATACCCTCTTCCGCCAAAAGGAATTGTAATTCGCAGGTTAACTCACAACGATTGGGCTGGAGGTATTGTACGTGGTTCTTTCGATGGTAAGCGAATTGCTTATCTGGCAAAAGATAAATCGGGTGTTATTCAGGTTTTTGTTATTGCCGTGAATGGATCCGATTTGTCGGCTGATAAAACAAAACATCCACAACAAGCCACTCATTTTAGTTCCGATGCATCATCGTTACGCTGGCATCCTTCAAACGACTGGATTTTCTCCATCCTTGATGGCAATGTTGCGGTCACCGTTATCAAACCGGGTGAGAATTTTGGCAAAACGATACAATTAACCAACAACGAACAGCAACGCAATAATTTGGTTGTTTCGCCAGATGGAAAGCGCTTAGCTTATACTGTTTTTACTTCTGCTAAAAACAATTCAACGGAAAAATTGGATAAAGAGTACCGGCAAATTTTTGTTTTGGAATTGGAGTGGTACGAAATAGAATCAGGATTAAAGAAAATATAAATAAAACGAATAATGAAGAAAATGAGATTATTGATTGTGCTTATTGTTTTTGCTTTTGTTGGCAGTTATACGACGGCATTGGCGGAAAAAACAGATCGTCCGGTTTATAAAGATGTGCCTTTTTTACAGGATTACAGTGTAAAATATTACCTCAATGATAATTCTAAAAAATTATTGAAAGTTCATTCAGACCGAAATGAAGTGATTCAAATTCTATCTTCCGGTGGATTGCTAAAACCACACGAAGGACAGTTTCTTTATCCGGGAACAATCGAGGCTGACAAAACATACCGAACATTGGCCGCAAAAAAAATTGTCAGTACAATCGTTTATAAAAATCAGCTGGTTTACCTCGACGATGTTGCCGTGTTAAGTAATGCCTGGGCAGGCAGTCTGTTTTCGAAACACAAAATGAAAGCCGCAAAACTGTTTGCGGGTGGCGAAGATTTTACATTTTTGGTTTCAGACGGAAATAATTTAAAGTGCATAAAAAATTCGGAACAACTCTGGAAAGGAAAAATTTCGGATGAAATTATTGATATCAGATACACCGAAGTTGACGATCTTTTCTGGATTCTGGGCTCAAAATCATTGAGCACTTTTTCTCCGTCAACTAAAAAATTAGAATTGGTTTTTGAAGGTGAGGATTTTACCAGTTTCAATGTTGTTGCTTTCAATACAAAAATAATTGTTGGTACAAACAATGGTTACATCGAAATCAATAACATCTCTAAAAAACAAATGGGCGAAATCAAACGCAATCTTCCGTGCAATGAAATTACAGCAGTGGAGGAGGTGAATGGTAACGTTTGGTTTGGTTCAACTATGGGTGCATTTATGTTGCGTGCAAATGGAAAATATAACTATTACAATGGTGAGCGCTGGCTTGCAGACAATCTGGTAAAACATATTTCTGCAGGTCCCAAAAACTCAGTTCTTATTCTTACTGAAAACGGTTTAGCTCAGATTTGTTTCAAGGAAATGACCTTGGAAGACAAAGCAATGTATTACGAGAAGCAGGTACGAAGCCGCCATATTCGCAACGGATTTAATGCTTCATTAAGCGGTTTAAATCACGGAAATTTATCGGGTGGTTATTTAAGAGATTCTGATAACGACGGATTGTGGACATCCATGTATTTGGGAGGCGAAATTTTTAGATATGCCGTTACCAAATCTGACGATGCACTGCAAAACTGCATCGAGGCTTTGGATGCCATGGAAAGACTTTATACCATTAATCCTGTTGCCGGATTTCCATCACGTTCGTTCGAACGTAGTGGATACATTGAAGTATTGGCTGACCCTGATCGTTGGCATCATGCGGAAGATTCGGAATGGGACTGGAAAGGAACTACCAGTAGCGACGAAGCGATCGGTCATATTTTTGCGATGGCTGCATTTGCCGAAATTATTGACATCGAACCTTTAAGAACAAGGGCAGTGAACATAATTGACATTTTAATGCAGCACATTGTTGACAACGATTTTTACATGATTGATTACGATGGCAAACCAACCACCTGGGGCAAATGGAATCCTGAATATGTAAATGCCCGACCAAAAATGGTTGGCGACCGTAAAATAAATTCTTCCAATATTGTTGGGATGTTGCAAACGGCTTATTATTTCACCAAAAAAGAAATCTATAAACAAAAGGCGGAGGAGTTGATGTATAAGCATGGCTATCTCGAAAATTTGATGCGCCCAATGAATGAAATAACAAAAGCACCCGAAGACGCTGATGATTGGAGTAAAATGTTGTCAGAATCCTGGAATCACTCTGACGATGAAATGTACTTTGTGGGTTACTGGGGATTATATCGTTATGCGTTTGATGACGAGTTGAAGGAAAAATACAAAGAGGCAATTATTGATCACTGGGAAATTGAACGACCTGAAAAAGATGGAGCATGGAATATTATTACTGCTTTGGTAAGTAATGAATTCGATTTAAATGAAGCAGTTTGGTACCTTCAGGAACATCCATTGGACATGATTACCTGGGACATTATGAATAGTCACCGGAAAGACATTAAATTATTGGAGCCAAATTTCAGAGAGCAGAGAACAGCTGAAGTGCTGCCTCCCGACGAAAGACCTGTGCAACGCCACAATGGAAATATGTTTAACATAGATAGAAATGGCGGTAATGGAAGTTCGGAGGAGAGTGCCGGAGACATTTGGTTGTTACCTTATTGGATGGGAAGATATTTGGGTGTGATTAGCGAACCAGTTAAATAGATAGTAATTGAATTAAAACACGATAAAATGAAACGAGCAGGAGTAATTAACTCACACAGGAGAATGATTATTTAGCGAGTTCCATATGATACCATAAAAAACAAACAATTATAATCATATGAAAAACAAAATCAATCAAAAACTAATCCTGCTACTTTTTTTTGTAGTAGGTGTTGGAGCAAGTTTTACCACACAGGCTCAGCAAACCAAACAATTTCATGCAGACAAATCCTTTAAACAGGAGTACAGTATAAAATACAACTTCGATAATACCAATGTTGAGTTGCAAAAGGTAGTATCAGACCGAAACGGATACATTCAGGTTTTGTCGTCGCATGGTTTGCTACGCACTCGTGCCGGGCAATTTCTTTTTCCCGGTACTTTGGTGAAAGATGTTCAATCGATTCCTACTTCCGATAAAGGAATTAAAGATATTGAAGTGCTTGAAAAACAATTGGTTTATGTGGACGATGAAGCGGTTTTGAGTAATGCCTGGGCGGGAACTCTTTTTTCAAGGCATCAATTGCCGGAAGCAAAAATACTTGAAGCCGGTAACAATTTTACCTTTCTTATTTCGGATGGGATAAAACTTAATTTGTTAAAAGATTCAAAAACATTGTGGGAAGGTACAATTAGTGGTGGTGTTAAAGAGATTAAATTTGATGCGGCCAACAATTTATTCTGGATTTTAGGAAAAGAATCAATCAATACTTTTTCTCCCGATAAAAAGAAAGTTGAAAAAATAATTGATAACTCAAGTCTTACTTGTATTGAAGTTGCCGGAGATAAATTAATTGCTGGCTCCAAGGAGGGATATTTTGAAATTGACACAAAATCGAAAAAGCAGGTTGGTGAAATTCACAAAAATTTGCCTTGGACAGAAATAACTACCATTTCTGAAATTGATGGAAACATTTGGTTTGGTTCAACATGGGGTGCTTTTATGTTGAACGATGCCGGGAAATACAATTACTACGCATCGAAACGTTGGATTCCTTCTGATAAAGTAATTGATATTGCCAAAGGACCGGACCATTCAACATTAATTTTGACTGACAATGGTTTAGGGCAAATCTTTTCAAAAGAAATGACGTTGTATGATAAAGCCATGTTTTACGACAAGCAGGTTCGTAACCGACACATTCGTCATGGATTTAACGCTGGTATTGTATCGATGGTTGATGGAGACGTAACTACAGGAAGCATGCGCACATCTGATAACGATGGTCTTTGGACAACTATGTATTTGGCGGGTGAAGTTTTTCGTTATTCAGTTACAAAATCAGATGAAGCATTACAAAATATTACTGAATCGTTGGATGCATTGGAACGTTTATATACCATTAATCACATTCCCGGATTTCCTTCGCGTTCGTTCGAAAGGCGTGGTTATAAATACAACGACAAACCCTGGCGAAGAGCTGAAGATCCGGAATGGGACTGGAAATCGACTACCAGTAGCGACGAGGCAATCGGGCATATTTTTGCGTTCGCAGCCATTGCCGAATTGGTGGATGTACCGGAATTGCAGAAAAAATCTATAATGCTAATCGATACATTGATGTCGACAATTGTAAAAAACGATTTTTATATGATCGACTGGAATGGAGAGCCCACTCAATGGGCGCGCTGGCATCCTGATTATGTAAATGCCCGCCCCAAAATGGTGGGAGACCGTAAAATTAATGCGTCAAATATTGTTGCAATGTTGCAAACGGCTTATCATTTCACAAAAAAGGAAAAGTACAAAGAGGCTTCATTTTATCTGATGGATGAACATGGCTATTTAGAAAATTTAATGCGTCCGATGAATGATATTGGAATGGCGCCTGCCGATGCAGATGAATTAAGCCGTGAACTTTCGGATGGCTGGAACCACTCCGACGATGAAATGTATTTCTGTGGTTACTGGGGTTTGTATCGTTATGCATTTAACGATGAACTAAAAGCAAAATACAGGGAAGCAATTATCGACCACTGGAAATATGAACGCAATGAAAAAGAGGGATTATGGAATATTATGACAGCCTTGGTTGGTGCTGAAGAAATAGACCTTGACGAAGCGGTTTGGTATCTCCAGAAATATCCCGTGGATTTGGTTGATTGGACGGTTTCCAACAGTCACAGAAAAGATATTGAATTGATTGAACCTAATTTTAGAAAACAAACCATTACCGAAGTACTTCCTGCCAGCGAATTAAGAATTTCACGACACAATGCAAACCGCTTTGATTTGGATAGTAATGGAGGAGGACGAGAGGAATACAGTGCCGGTGATATCTGGTTGTTACCTTATTGGATTGGTCGTTATTTAGAGGTGATTGGAGCACCTGAAAAGTAATAAGGATTCATAAATAAAAAAATGATTTTTGGTTAATAAGGGCGAAGGCGTGTATTTTAAAACAATATGTTTTATTTATGCGCCTTCTGTTATTTTTTGATTATTTTAGAACTCAAATGATATTCAGCCAAATAAAATATAATTCAACCGATTAGATTCATTTAAATTAAAAACTTATGAAACTACTACTCTCAACTTTTTTACTTACACTCGTTATTTCTGTTGCAGCTCAAAAAGCAGGCAACTTCAACGGAATGGATTTGAACATGGGCAATCTTTATCGATTGTCGAATGCAGAATCCCACTCAATTAGTCCCGAAAATTTTACCGGAGAAAAAGGGAAAGGTGGAATGGCAACACTTGAAGAGGGTAGTGCAGCAAAAGCCGCCCGCGAATTGGGTCAGGGCTGGAAAGTAAATCCCTACATTAAAATTAAACCGGGCGAAACTTTTGTTCTGGCCGAAATAGAAGGCGAAGGGGTAATTCAGCATATTTGGATGACACCGTCCGGTGTTTATCGGGGCAACATTATTCGCTTTTATTGGGACGATGAAGAAACACCATCGGTTGAAGTTCCGGTAGGCGATTTTTTTGCATCCGGTTGGGGACGTGGTTTTGAACCTCAAATAAATTCAAATGCTATTTGTGTAAATCCGCGAAGTGGTTTTAATTCATATTGGCAAATGCCTTTTCGTAAAAAATGCAAAATTACCATGGAAAATGTCGACCAGAGAGGATTAACGCTTTACTATCAGGTTGATTATGCTTTGACTGATGTACCTGACGATGCGGCCTATTTCCATGCACAGTTTAGAAAAGTTAAAGCCTTGTCCGAAGGAGAAGTTTTTACGATTGTAGATGATATAAAAGGAGCCGGTCATTACGTTGGTACTTATTTGGCGCGTGGTACATTTGGCAAAGGTTGGTGGGGCGAAGGAGAGGTGAAATTTTTTATTGATGGTGACAAGGAATTTCCAACCATTTGCGGAACAGGCGAAGAAGACTATTTTAACGGTTCGTATGGATATGCGGAACGAGAAGGTGAGGATGGATACGAAATTTTCACTTCTTTTAGTACTCCATATTCAGGTTTTCATTATTTCCGCGATTTGGAAAAACGTGCAAAATACAGAACGATGATTGGTCAATATCGTTGGCATATTCTCGATCCGGTTCGATTTAAAAAAGATCTGAAAATTACGATTCAAAGTTTAGGATGGAAAAGTGAGGGGCGTTACAAACATCTCGAAGATGATTTGTCGTCGGTCGCTTATTGGTATCAAAACGAACCACACGGTAAGTTCCCTATTATGCCTGAATTTGGGGAGTTGGAAATAAAGTAAAAATAGTGCAAATTATTCACCCGGTGACTTGGAGTCAAGGGGTGAAAATATCAGGTAGGGTTTTCTGGGAAGTAGATAATATATTTATTCAATACTGCAACTTCACCGGTTGGCTTTAAATCCATCCGGTGAATAAAATAATTACTTGGAAATCGATGTTGGGTGGTGTGGCAATCTGACTTTAATGAAACTGAACCAGGCGTAGCAATGAACAAATAAAGCCTAAATAACTATGAACTTCTTGAAAAATAGCTCTTTCAGAATCGGAATTAAATCTTTCATTTTCCTTCTATTTTTAAGCCTTTTAACTTCTAACTGCAAAACTCAACAATCGGATTCTTTAAAGGAAAACTTCAAAAATCCACCCGATTCTGCCCGGCCCGGGGTATACTGGTATTTTATGGACGGAAATCTATCGCGCGAAGGGATGACCGCTGATTTGGAATCGATGAAAACGGCAGGTATTGGAAATGTTCTTTTTCTGGAAGTGAATGTGGGAGTTCCGCGTGGCAAAGTCGATTTTTTAAGTGACGAGTGGCAGGAACTCTTTAAACATGCTGTAAAGGAATGTGAACGACTGGGCATCGAATTTACTTTAGGTTCAGGGCCGGGTTGGGCCGGCAGTGGAGGCCCCTGGGTTAAGCCGGAACAGTCGATGCGGCATTTGGTGGCTTCATCAACAAAAATAAAAGGGCCTGCTAATTTTAGTAGTAAACTGCAAAAACCGGTACCCAGACGGCCTTATTTTGGAGAAGGAGCTTTAACCAATTCACTAAAAAAACAGTGGGAAGCGTATTATGAAGATGTTTTTCTATTGGCTTTCCCCACACCAAAAGTTGAAAGCCAGATTGTGGATGTAGATGAAAAATCCTTGGTTTACCGTGCTCCTTATACTTCAGCAAAAAATGTAACCCCATTTTTACCCGCTCTCGCCAACTTTGAAGAGATTTCAGGTTCAACAATCGATTTAAATAAAACAATTAATTTAACTAACAAATTACAAGCTGACGGACAACTGATATGGGATGTGCCTGAGGGAAACTGGACAATTATGCGGTTCGGATTACGAAATAACGGCGCAGTCACCCGTCCTGCGCCAATGCCGGGATTGGGTTTCGAAGCCGACAAGTTTGATACAACTCATTTTAATTCACATTTCGATGAGTACATCGGGAAACTCATTCAGAAAGTTGGCCCGCGAGAAGAAGGAATAATCGGTGGCTGGAAAATGATCCACATCGACAGTTGGGAAATGGGAGCTCAAAACTGGTCGGATAATTTTAGGGAAGAATTCATTAAAAGGAGAAAATACGAACCGCTGAAATATCTTCCGGTTTATTCAGGTTTGATAGTTGAAAGTCGCGAAATAAGCGAGCGGTTTCTTTGGGATGTCCGGCAAACTTCGATGGAGCTGGTGCTTGAAAATCATGCTGAACACTTTAAAGAATTGGGCAGAAGAAATGGTTTTACACTTTCAATCGAACCGTATGATATGAATCCAACTGCAGACCTTGATTTGGGAGCCGTTGCAGATGTTCCCATGTGCGAATTTTGGACAAAAGGACTTGGTTTCAACTCCGCCTTTAGTTGCATCGAAGCAACTTCCATTGCACATGTTTATGGTCGGCCAGTTGTTGGTGCAGAAGCATTTACCGCAGGTGGCAGAGAAAAGTGGATGATGTATCCAATGAATGTGAAAAATCAAGGTGACTGGGCTTTTTGTATGGGAATCAATAAATTTGTTTACCACACTTTTGCACATCAGCCTTTATCTGAAAATTTAAAACCTGGGATGACAATGGGACCATACGGTGTACACTGGGATCGCGGACAAACCTGGTGGCCCATGGCTGAAGCGTATCATCGTTATGTGGCACGTTGCCAGTATGTTTTACGACAAGGGACTACGGTGACCGATATTTTATATTTAACTCCCGAAGGAGCGCCGCATGTTTTCCGTCCTCCGCTTTCGGCACTTGAAGGAGATGAAGTTTTACCTGATAAACGTGGATATAGTTTCGACGGTTGCTCTCCGCTTGCTTTAATCGAAAAGGCGAATGTTCAGGATAATCGGATCGTTTTTCCCGGTGGGACTTCCTATCGTATTTTAGTTTTGTCAAATTTCAAAACGATGACTCCAGAGCTGCTTCAAAAAATTGAATTTCTACTTAAAAAAGGTGCAGTTGTGATTGGAGCTCCACCGGTAAAATCACCAAGTCTTGTTGATTTTCCAAATTGTGATCAGGAAGTGGAAATTTTGGCAAAACAAATTTGGGGTACGCTGGAAATCCCAACAGAAGAAAAAGAAATTCAGTACGGAAATGGAAAATTGTTTTGGGGAGGAAATTATACGAAATCCGACTCCAGTGAAATTTTCCCAAACTACAATAACACTGCAATTCTGTTGAAAAAATTAGGTATTGAAGAAGATTTTAAAGCTTCCGGTGCTGTGCGTTATACACATCGAACAACAGATAATAAAGAGATTTATTTCATCTCCAATCGAACAGATTCGAAATTGAATGAAATCTGTACTTTTCGAACGGCTTTGGGAGTTCAGGAAATCTGGGATCCGGTTACCGGAGAAACACGAAACCTAACAGAATATTCAATAAAAAATGGGCTAACATCTATTCCCGTTTCATTCGATAAATCGCAAAGCTTTTTTATTGTTTTTAACAAACCGGGGAAGTCAGCTAATAAAAGTGTTTCAATTCAACCAAATTTCCCAGAAATAAAAAAAAGTGAAAAACTGGAAGGTAGCTGGCAAGTTTCTTTTGATCCAAAATGGGGCGGCCCGGAAAATATTACTTTTGATAAATTGACCGATTGGTCAACGAATTCGAATGAGGGAATTCGCTATTATTCGGGAAGAGCTACTTATTTTAAAACCTTTGATTTACCCGAATCGATTCAATTAGATAAAAATTCAGAAATATATTTGGATTTAGGCGAAGTAAAAAATATGGCTCGGGTTAAACTCAATGACATTGATATGGGAGTTGTCTGGACATCTCCATGGCGTATAGAAATAACGGATGTTGCAAAAACAAAAGGAAACCAGTTGGAAATTGAAGTGGTAAATTTGTGGGGAAACCGGATGATTGGCGATGAGCAATTACCCGAAGATGGTGTAAAAGATGGAAAATGGCCCGATTGGCTTCTGGAAAACAAACCACGCACCAGTGGGAGATATACATTTGTTCCCCGGCATTTTTACGACAAAGACTCACCTCTGCAAAGTTCGGGACTAATCGGTCCAGTTCAAATAGAAACTTCAAATAAGAACAATAAAAAAATAAATTAATACCAAAACCATGAATAAAATAATTAGGTCGGTAAAAACATTTCTAATTCTACTGATTACTTTAACAATTGGTTGTACAGAAAAACCAGTTCAGGAAGGAATCCATTCATATTCCGAATTAAAAACCTTGTTTGCAAATCCACCTTCGGAATACAGAAGCGCACCTCTCTGGGACTGGAATGAACAAATTTCAGAAGAAGGGATTGATTTTCAGATGAAGGAATTTAAAAAAGCTGGAATTGGTGGGGTGTTTATACATCCGCGTCCGGGATTACTTACCGAATACCTTTCTGACGATTGGTTTCACCTGTTTGATTATACCGTTCAGAAAGGAAAAGAGCTGGATATGAAAGTTTGGATTTATGACGAGAATTCATATCCATCAGGTTTTGCTGGTGGTCATGTTCCTGCCGAAATGCCCGATTCATACAAACACGGTACCGGATTGAGTTTGAAAATTCAGGAGGAATTAAATGTCGTACTTTCTGATACAATTGCTGTTGTTTTGAAAAAAACGGATGATGGGTTTACAGACATAACACCAAACATTGCAACCGAAAACGGACAAAAAGGAACTTACTATATATTTCATAAAACTTATCCTTCCAAATCGCCATGGTATGGAGGTTTTACCTATGTAGATCTTTTATACAAAGGAGTAACTGAAAAATTTTTGGATGTGACCATGACCAAGGGTTATGAGCGGAATAAAGCCGATTTTGGAAATACCTTGATGGGTGTTTTTACTGATGAACCCAATCTGGAAGCAGCCATGTCGAGGGGTACAATGTTGCGTTGGACGCCTGACTTATGGGAAGTTTTTAAGCAGCGTTGGGGTTACGACTTGAAAGTGAATTTGCCTTCGTTGGTGGAAGAAACAGGAAATTGGAAGAAAGTTCGTCACGATTTTTATGAGACGCTTTTAGAGCTTTTTGTCGATCGTTGGGCCAAACCATGGAGTAAATACTGCGATGAGAATAATTTGAAATGGACCGGGCATTACTGGGAACATGGCTGGCCGGAACCTACCGACGGAATCGACGAATCTGCATTTTATATCTGGCACCAACAACCGGGCGTTGACATGCTTGGAAACCGACTGGACAGTGCTGGTTTGGGCGGACAATTTGGTAACGATCGCGCAATTCGCGAATTACGGAGTGCGGCAAATATGGCTGGCAGAACACGTACTTTAAGCGAAACTTACGGTGGCGGTGGCTGGGAAATGAATTTCGAAACACAAAAACGTTTGGTTGATTGGCAAGGTATACTGGGTGTCAATTTTGTCAATCAACATCTTTCGTATTATTCGCTGAAAGGCGTACGCAAGTTCGATTATCCGCCGTCTTTTTCGTACCATGAACCCTGGTGGAAACATTACAAATTAATGGGCGATTACATTGGCCGAATTAGTATGGCGATGTCTTCGGGGCAGCAAATTAACCAAACGCTTGTACTTCAACCCAATACTTCCGCGTGGATGTATTTTGCACGGCGAGATAAAAATCCCGCAATCTATACCATTCGCGACGGGTTTAAGAATTTTGTTTACCAAATGGAACAACTGCACCTGGAATACGATCTCGGATCGGAAAATGTTTTGAAAGTTCTGGGCAGTATAAAAGGCGACAAACTAAAAGTTGGACAGCGCGATTATTCATTGGTGGTGATTCCTGCTGAAATGGAAAACATCGATCAATCAACATTTGAAATGTTACAGAAATACCTCGAAAGTGGAGGCAAATTGTTGTCGTTTAACCGGAATATAAAACTTTTGGATGGAGCCGAATCTTCTAAAGTGAACGAATTGGCTGCCAAATATCCAAAACAGTGGACTATTGCTGAAAATTTGAATGATCTAAATGGACTCAAATTGCTTCAACACGAGGACTTTGTTATGAATGATCAAACTCAAAACGGAATGTTGTATCATCAACGCAGGATTTTGGATGACGGTCAAATCCTTTTTGTGGTGAATTCGCATCCCTCAAAAAAAGCCAGTGCAGAAATTACCGTTGAGGGAAAATACGTGTCCAAACTCGATCTGGTTACTGGGAAGATATTTACTTATCCGGCAAAAACTAATAAGGAAAAAATTTCGTTTCATATCAATCTCGATCCGGTAGGAAGTGCCATGTTTGTTGTTAGCAATATAAAACCTTCTGAACCTGAATGCATTACTGTGTCGGGCGTTGAAACAGTAGTGGAAAGTTCCGGTCAGCTTATTGTAAAACGTGAATCTGATAACATTATGATGGTGAATTATCTTGATTTAAAAACGGAAAAATCAAGCAAAAAAGATGTTTATTTTATGGATGCCTTAATTGGTTTGTTTAATGAAAATGGAATTGAAATGGGCAATCCGTGGCAACATAAAATCCAATATAAGAAGAATTATCTGGCGCTCGATTCTTTGTTTAAAGCAGATTCAGGTTTTGAAGCCAGTTATCATTTTCAAATCAATTCTAATCTAAGTAACGAAGCGTTGAAATCCATTCGTGCAGTTGTCGAGCGTCCGGAGTTATGGCAGGTTAGTATTAATGGTCAAGCAGTATCAAATCAAGAAGAAACATATTGGATTGACAAAGAATTTCCAATGTTTGCAGTTGGGAAATATCTGAAACCCGGAATAAATACACTAACAATCACAGCTACGCGAATGCATATTCTGGCAGAAGTTATGCCGGTTTATCTGTTGGGCGATTTTCTGGTAAAACCTGCCAAACAGGGTTTTGAGATTTCTGAGGGAGCAATAGAAAAAATGGGTTCATGGCGCGAATTGGGTTTGCCCTTTTATTCACAAAAAGTTGCTTATTCACAAAAATACGATGTGAAAAAAACTGCTGAGAATAAGTTTAATGTAAAGCTCGAAAATTGGAACGGCTCAATTGCTGAAATTTGGGTTAACGGACAGGAAAGTGGTGTAATTGCATGGCAACCAAACGAGCTGGATGTAACTTCGTTAATAAAGGAGGGTGAAAATGAAATTACGGTAAAAGTTATTGGAAGCCTGAAAAACACATTTGGTTTTTTTTACAATAAAAACGACAATTGGATTTTTGGTCCGCACTCCTGGAACAATGCACCCGAAAAAATACCGTCTGCTTCGGAATATTTTCTGATGGATTACGGTTTGTTTGAACCGTTCAAACTGGTTCAGGTCAGATAATTGAAGTCCTTTTTACAATAAATAAAGCCTGCACTATTATTAGAGCAGGCTTTACTTTTTACTTTCGTTTTTGTTGTCAAATTAAATGACCGGTGTTATTGCTTCCAATTCGTATTTCCGAACTTTATTTTTTCTCATTTACTTCCGGGCAGATCCAGTAAATATAACTTGTTTTTGATTTAAAATCAGGGTCTTTTATGTCCCTGGTTTCAGCAATATGTTTTTTTGTATGTTCCAGTTGCATGTGAGCGTTGTGGTAGACTTTGTTAGCCCATGCTTCGGTTAAACAAAACAATGTACTATCGTTATACGATTGAAACAGTGAATAATCAAGGCATCCTGGTTCTTTTTTTAATACCACGGCTTTACATACATCGAATGATTGTTTGAAAAATTCAATTTTCTCCGGTTTTACCTTAATCTCGAAACGCATAACTACCACCATTGAGTCTTTATTGATATTGCAATCTTTATCGGAACGAATAGCCGCAAAACAATTAGTACTCATTCCAATAACGAAAAGTACCATGAGGCTTGAAATAATTTTTTTCATAAATTTTGAATTTTAAGTTACTGTATTTTTTTTTACAAATATATTTCAATTATTTCATTATAGAGCCACCAGAGAAATTTATTCGATGAATATTTTTGGATTGAAATATTAAGAAAAATATTTATTAAAAAGCATAATTACTCCTTCAATATTCAACACATTATTTGCCTTTTTATAACTAAATTAAATTATTCTTATTGCTGATTTAATGTTGTCTTAGCATATATTAAGTTGTTTATTTATTTGTCTTTATCATAGAATAGCAATATATTTAATATCTGTTTAAATCTAAATTAATCGACACCATAAAACTGTTATTATTATTATGACTTACAAAAGCAAATTTACACGCAGAAATTTTTTGGCAACTACAGTAACTGCTGCAGCTGGATTTACAATTGTTCCATCAAACACAATTGCCGGATTAGGGCACAAAGCACCAAGTGATAAACTGAATATTGCCGGAATAGGAGTTGGTGGTATGGGAAAAGGGAATCTTAAAAGAATGGCAGGCGAAAACATTGTTGCGCTTTGCGACGTTGACTGGACGACCGATGGAAGAATTAACGTGCCGAAAGTTTTTAAAACTTATCCAAAAGCTGCAAAGTATTATGATTGGCGTAAAATGTTCGATGAAATGGGTAATTCAATTGATGCAATTATGTGTGCAACTGCTGACCATTCTCATGCTATTATTACGGCTAATGCCATCGCAATGGGTAAACATGCCTTTACCCAAAAACCACTAACTCATAGTGTTTACGAATCACGCTTGCTGACAAAACTGGCAGCAAAACATAAAGTGGCTACCCAGATGGGAAACCAGGGATCTTCAGCAGATGGAGTCAAGTTAATCTGCGAGTGGATTTGGAATGGAGAAATTGGTGAAGTAAAGGAAATAGAAGCTTATACAAATCGTCCAATTTGGCCACAAGGATTAGAAGCACCAACGGAGGTTATGCCAGTACCTGAAGGTTTGAATTGGGATCTTTTCATTGGACCAGCGAAGTTTCGTCCGTACAACTCAGCTTATCATCCATGGGTATGGCGTGGTTGGTGGGATTTTGGCACAGGTGCACTTGGCGATATGGCTTGCCATATTATGCACCCAATATTTACAGCAATGAAACTACAATATCCTACAAAAGTAATTGGCAGTTCCACTCCTTTTACGCCTGACTGTGCACCTAATGCAGAGATAGTACATCTTACTTATCCGGCACGAATTAAGCCTGCAAACATTAAAATCGACTTACCCGAAGTTAAGGTTACCTGGTATGATGGAGGTATCAAACCACAGTTTCCCGAAAATTGGCCAATTGACAGAGTCCAAAACTCAGGTGTTCTTTTTCATGGAACTAAAGACACACTTGTTTGTGGTGAGTATGGAACTGATCCAATCCTTCTTTCAGGTAGGATTCCCGATGTTCCTCAAACGGAGCGGCGTATTAAAGGTCATGAATTGGATTGGATTCGCGCCTGTAAAGAAAGCCCTGAAAATCGTGTGCCGACCGCATCTGATTTTAAAGATTCAGGTCCGTTTAACGAAATGGTTGTTATGGGTGTTCTGGCAACCCGTCTTCAAGGCCTCAATAAAGTTCTCCATTGGGATGGGCCAAATATGACCTTTACAAATGTGACCGCAGACGATAAACTCAGAATTAGCAGAAAAAATTCTATCCCGGCAAAAGCTTTTGCTGACGAATTAATCAAACATAATTATCGTGATGGATGGTCTTTACCAGATATGCCCTAATTTTAATAGTATTTAGAATTATAATCCCTTGCCCATCGGGCAAGGGATAAACATCCTCAAATTACTTTTTTATTGAATTAATGACCATGGAAAGTCATTTTATTCCTTACCGGAACTATTCACCTAATAAAATTTTGGCAGAAAACTGGATTGAATTTTTAGTTTGTATTTAATCGGGTTAATATACAATAGCTTTTGAATAAAATATCAGAAGCTATTTTTAATTAAAGGATGTTTCTTTGTAAGAGAACGTATTAAAAATTCAGAAATAAATGGCACAAACAGAAATGAATAAACGGAAACGAATTAATCGGAACAGGCTTGTTTCAGAAGTTGTTTTTATGACTTGTATAATTCTAATTATATTGTCAAATTCAGTTACGGCCCAGGATCTTTTTGCAGTGAAAGAACATTTGTGGAAGCCTCAAAAAGATGATGTTTTTTTGCAGGAAGTTTCTGAAATAATACCCACAGAAAGTCCAGTTCTGTCTATTGCTGAATTTGAGGGTAAATGTTACGCAATTATCAGCAACAATGTTTATTTGTTGGAAGGAAGTGAACTTAATAAAGTTGATTCAGCACCTTCCAGAGTAATAAAACTGATACAAAAAGCAGGTAATCTTTGGGCATTGGCAAACAATGGGATTTATAGATTGACGAATAACAAGTGGGAAAAAATAAGTGACCAAAAATTTGTTGATCTCACAATTCATCATGGAGTTTTGCATGGTGCAACTCAAGAAGAAATATTTAGACTAGACGGTGATAAATTTATAAGTATAAAACCTGAAGGTGGTTATTACTCAAGTAACATGACCATGTTAATGGAAGATGGAACCCAATTGCATACCGACCCGGTAAGGCTGGGGCCAATTACCAAAATTGAATCTTATAGCGGAACGTTTTATGTCCTTCGTCCTGGGAAATTGGTTTTATTTGATGGTAAAATGGTTAGTGAAGACTTCATTGATTGGGGTATTTTACCTTCAAAAGATACCAGAGATATGTTAAGTATTGGCAGTCGTCTTTTTATTAGTACAAATAAAGGTTTATCTGTTTTGAGAGGAGCTGCATTAACGGTTTTGAAAGGTGAAGATGGTCTTCCGTACGAAGATACAAAATGCCTGAAAAAAGGTTTTGATGGCGATGTTTGGATAGGAACAAGCAAGGGTGCAATTCGTATGTTGGAAAACGACTGGCACTATTTCGGAGCAGACCACTGGTTGCCGGGCAACAATGTAAATGATATTGCTGTTGGTGAGAAGATGGTTTATGTTGCAACCGATGCCGGTATTGGAATTATTCGTTACGAACCTTATACACTGTTGAAAAAAGCTGCACATTACGAAAGACACACAAAAGAGTGGGGATTGCAGCGACTTGGCTTTATTCATACTTTAGGTCTTAAAGATGGTGAGTGGATTCGTGAAATTAGCGACAACGACGGTGGTCATACATCTCCTTATTTGGCTGCCATGTGTTTTAAATATGCTGTTACCGGCGAGGAAGAAGCACGACAAGAAGCGCTGAACTCCTTTTATGCAATGGTTTGGTTGGAACGAATAACTCCAATTGATGGTTATCCTGCTCGTGCTATTTATTCATTGGAAGGTGATAAAGGAGAAATGGCAAAACATGGTTCGGGCGGATTACCCGCAAGATGGTTTCCTTCTCCCGATGGAAAATGGATGTGGAAAGGCGACACTTCGAGCGATGAAATTATGGCGCATTTTTATTCCGTCTCTATTTTTCATGATTTGGTGGCAAAAGGAGAAGAAAAAGTATTGGCGAAAGAGCATCTTGTTCGAATTGCAACCCACATTTTGGAAAATGGATGGGTGCTAAAAGGCATGGATGGAAAACCCACACGCTGGGGACGCTGGGATCCGGAATACCTGCTTCGCCCATATGGTTATGTTGACAGGGGAATTAACGGACTGGAAGCACTTACTTTTATGCGAACTGCTTACGGATTGACCGGAGATGAAACGTTTGAAGAAGGTTACCAGCAACTTGCAAAGTGGGGTTATGCCGCTAATACCATCCGCCAAAAAAATGTATTTCCCCCCGAAAATATTGCCCCTTGGGACGATAATTTAGCGTTTCGATCTTATTATATTTTATTACGAAATACGGAAGATCCAGAATCGAGATCAGTTTATTTGCGGAGTTTGGAACGCACCTGGGAAGTAAAACGAATTGAGGAAATACCTTGGTTTAATTATGTTTATGGAGCAATTACCGGAAACGATTGCGAGCAGGAACAGTCAATAAAACATCTGCGCGAATGGCAGCTGGATTGTGTAGAGTATAATTTCACCAACTCGTTTCGAGACGATTTAATGACAAAAAAAGGATATGTCCCGTATGAAACGGGTACACGCGCAATTTCTCCCCGCGAGAGTGTAGTCAACAGAAACAGTCGTTATTCCATGCGGTATGATGGTGGTGCAAATGGCAAAAGAGCCATGGAACCAAGTGCATATATTCGCGATTACTGGATGGGCCGTTATCATGGTTTTATTGAAGCACCTACAACCAACGATCCGGATTTAACTACAGTAAACCCACGAATTGGTCAGAAGTTTGGAGCTGAACCTTACAGCGGTCCCGCTCGACCAGAAATTAAATATAAGAAACGATGAAACGACCAAGCAGAGATGCTCCACAAAAAAGCATAATTAAAACATGGGAGTTCCATCTAATACCATTAAAAACTTTAAATTTTAATTAGATGAAATCGAGATCAACCATTTTTTCATTTTTACAAAAACAAAAAAGAATATCTTTTTTGTTGATAATATTAATAGTCGTGATGAACTTATCGTGTACTCCTGAAAAGGAAAAAGTTGACGATCAGTTTACTTATGCACAAACCAGAGTTGACGATTTACAACTGGGCATTTACATCACTGCTCATGCGGTAAGAGATTTATTGGCTCATGAAAATGGACGCAGAGAAGCACTCTCAATATTTCGGTGCAATGGAATTACAAAAGCTTATATTGAAGTTTATCGTTCGGGATTAACAATCGAAAAAGAGTTGCTTACGGAGGTCAAAGAGTTTTTTCTGAAAAATGGTATTGAAGTGGTTGGAGGGATTGCAACTGTACCAGGTGGTGATTTTGGCGTAAAACAGGAAGGTCAGTTGGGTTGGTTTAACTGGCAGGCTCAAAAAACGCAGGACGATTTGAAAGGTGTTATGCGAATGACTGCAGGTGTTTTTGATGAATTTATTGTCGACGATTTTCTTTGTACCGGCGATACTAGTCTAATTTCAAAGGCTGCGAAAAGCGATAGAACCTGGTCGCAATATCGAATGGATTTGTTGACTGAACTATCAACAGAAATATTTATTAAGCCGGCAAAAGAGGTGAACCCCGATATTACAATGATTGTGAAATATCCACAGTGGTACGATCGATTTCATCTTTTTGGATACGATGTAGAAAATTTCCCAAAACTTTTTGACAAGGTTTGGGTGGGCACCGAAACCCGTGGACAGTTTACACAACGATTCGGTTTTGTTCAGCCCTACAATGGATTTATAAGTTATCGTTGGATGAGTGATTTAGCTGGATCCAAAATGGGTGGCGCTTGGTTCGATCATGGCGATTGCGATGCAAACGATTTTATCGAGCAAGCTTGGCAAACGGTGCTGGCAGGAGCAAAAGAGATCGTCTTTTTCAATTATTATGATTTTGTAAACGGACATGCTTCACATCATTTGGTTCGGACTCAATTTAGTCAGCTGGCTGATCTGGCAAAGTATGTTGCCGAAAATCCGGTTGAAGGAATTGCAGCTTACAAACCTCAACACAGCGATGCTGGTGGAGACCTTTATTTAATGGATTTTATCGGAACACTTGGAATTCCTTTGATTCCCCATTTTCAATATCCCGAAAAAGCAAAAGTTGTTTTTCTTCCAACACAAGCTGCCAAAGATCCTGATATTTTGACTAAAATTGAAATGTCGTTGGCAAACGGTGCAACTATAGTTTTAACCACGGGATTTATAGCAAACGCAAAAAATGGAAAACGGATTGCGGAATTGGCGGGTATCGATTATCCATTGCATGTTGCTTCAATTAAAGCAGATGGAGTATTAAATGGTGGCAATTACGAAAAAATAAAATACGGTCTTGATTTGGAAGGGATACCTGTTTTGACCAACGGAAAATCGCTGTTAAATGCTGTTTTAGATTCAAAGGAAATCCCCTTCTTTATAAATTCGGAATACAAAACCGGAACTATTTTTACCCTGAATTCGCATACTTTTTCACAAGCCGATTTTGACGCGGTTGGTGAAGTTTTGTTGTGCCCAAAACCATTGGGATTGTTGGAAATTCCAACAACCTGGGCAAACATAATTCGCAATGAAATAGTTTCTCCTTTAAACTTTAAATTAAATGCACCGACCCGAATTGTGGTACAGCCGATGGGAGATTCAGCGTGGATGTTTCACAATTACAATCAAACGAAAGAAGACTTTAGTTTTAGCAGGCCTGGTTTGTCAAAAGCAAAATTAATAGATGGTTTTACCGGAGAGGTTTTGTCGACCAACGGAGACATGCTTAAACTAAGTTTGCAAGCCAGATCACGTATTTGGGTGAAAAATGATAGCAATTAAATTTCAACAAAATGTTTAGAAATAAATTCGTAATTATTGTTTTGTTTTTTGTTTTGCTTTCGCAGTTGTCAATTTCGTTAACTGCGCAAAGTTCGAAACTAACAACAGGAGAATGGCTGCAAAACTGGTATCTGGCAGGTCCGTTTCAGCTCGAAGAAGGTACAGATGAATATCAGCATCTTGGTGGATTTAACACTGACTTTCTTGTTCAAATGGGAGGTGAAACAAATCCTCGTGTAAAAGATGGTGGGCTTATTCCATCTGATAAAGGTGCTGTCCATTGGAAATATTACAAAAGTCCGGAGCCGGTTATTAATTTGGATGATCAGATTTCAAAAAAATCATTTGTTTTTGTTTATGCTTATACCGAAATTGAATCGGAGGTTGAAGGTATTTTTATTTTGTCACTGGGAAGTAACGATGGCGGCAGCCTTTGGTTTAATGGCGAACAAGTTTGGGATAATCCTTCTGCTCGTGGATATACTGAGGACGATGATTTAATACCGGTTGCCGTTAAAAAAGGTAAAAATACGATTTTACTTAAAGTGGAAGAGCGGGGAAATACCTGGGAATTTGGTGTGCGGTTTTTACCTTTCAATTTGAATGAATTTGTTGCTACACAATCGCTGTTTCAGGTAAATGTAAATGGAACCGGAATTCCAGAGTTGCGATTTTTATTGAAGGAGTCGGTGGCCGAAAAATTATTCAAATCGGTTCTACTCGAAATCGTCGATAGCAACTCGCAAAATACAACCTGGGAGGGGAATTGGTCAATGATTAAGGACATCGTTTTGCCCGTTGGCAGCGAAAAATATCAAAAGAATAGTTTAAAAATAAAGGCAACATTAACCAACGGCAATTTGTGGGAAAAAGAAATCCCATTTTCTTCGGGGAAATTGATTAATCATACACTTTTTAAAAATGGGAAAACGGATTATGTGATAACAATTGGCTCAGATGCATCGGAGAGTGAGCAATGGTCGGCAAAAGAACTTCAGCATTGGTTGCAGGAAATAAGCGGAGCTGTGTTTCCCATAAAAACAGATGATGCGGAAATTGTAGAACACGAACTAATAATTGGCTACAATAAACATTCGCTTTTAATTCTGGGTTCTGGTACTAAAATACCTGCAAACACCGATGAGACATATCATTATAAAAACGATGGGGCAAAAATTCTTTTGTTGGGAGGAAAAGAACGCGGTGCGATGTACGCTGTTTTTTCTTTTTTGGAGAATGAATTGGGATGTCGTTGGTACACTCCTTCAGTAAGTGTAATTCCATCAAAGGAGAAGTTTTTATTTAATTATTTGAATCATTCCGAATCTCCTTCGATACAAGTAAGGAATGATTTTTATTACGAAGCTTTTGATCCCATCTGGGCAGCCCGAAATAAAATTAACGGTGCGATGAATTTCAGAGAACAGCACGGCGGCGTTGAAGGATATTGGAGAGTACACACCTTTTTCCCTTTTATGCCACCTTCTGAATTCTATGACAAACACCCTGAATATTACAGTTTAATTGAAGGGGAACGCATTCACGACCGGGCACAACTTTGTTTGACCAATCCCGATGTTTTGGATATTATTACTGAACGTTTAAAGGAAACCATTCGAAAAAATCCGGAGTATTTGATTTATTCTGTGTCGCAAAACGATTGGCGAAATCCTTGTCAGTGCGATAAATGCCAGGCCATTGCTAAAAAGGAGGGAAGCGAGTCGGGACCGATTATTTGGTTTGTTAATCAGGTGGCAGAACGGATTAAAGACGAATTTCCGGATAAATATGTGGGCACACTTGCTTATCAATATACCCGGAAACCACCAGCGAATATTGTTCCGCATGAAAATGTGGTGGTACGTTTTTGCAGCATCGAATGTTGTTTTGCTCACGATTTTAATAATTGTGCAGAAAACACGGAATTCCTAACGGATTTGGAAGGTTGGGCAGCCATTGCGCCGCACATGTACATTTGGGATTATGTGGTCAATTTTAGCCACTATTTATTACCTTATCCTAATTTTAAAGTTCTTCAATCGAACATAAAAACTTTTCGCGATAATAAGGCGATCGGAATTATGGAGCAAGCTGCCTACCAAAGTAGGGGCGGGGAGTTTGCCGAATTGCGTGCATATCTTGTTGGAAAATTATTGTGGAATGTTGACGCTGATGTGGATGAAGTTATCAACGATTTTATGGCTGGTTATTACGGACGAAGCGGACAATATGTACGTACTTATTTTGATTTTTTGCACAACAAACTCACTCCTGAAACGCACATTCATTTGGGTTTGCGGCCGGATGATATTTTATTCTCAGGCGATTTTGTACGTGAAGCTGAAAAAATATTTGACTTGGCTGAAAGCGTTGCAGATAATGCTGAAATATTACGTCGGGTTGAAATGGCACGCTTACCAATTATGTATTTGAAATGTAAAAGAACACCCATTGAAGCAAAATACGACGGAACTTACGACCAGTTTAATGAGATAGTGAAACGCGAAGGAATTACCCATTTTGCTGAAGCCGGGCAAACTCATGTTGAGTCTTTTCGTCGGGAAATGGAATTGGCTAAATAGGGCTGTCAGTCACCTGAAGAATGGAAGGACAAATCTAAAACTTGATTTAATATTTGGAAAGAAATAAGCAATAAATAATTAAATATATGAAGCAAATTAAATTTTTGAAATTTACACAAATTCTGATCCTTACCTTTTTTGTGGCAGGCGTGTTTTCCTGCGCGAAAAAAGAGGAAAAACGGGTAAAAGAAGTTATGGACAAGGTCGTCACAGAACTTTATCAAACAAAAAGTGAATCGGAATTGGCAGCGCTGGATTATAATCAGGCGATGGCTTTGTTTTCAGAAGAAGACATTGAAATACTTGCAACCCGTCACTGGACTTTTGATGTAAATGTGCCGGTTGTTGTGTCGGTAATGCGGAGTAAAAAACAAAAGACTGTTCCGTTTTGGTTAGCTGCAAATGGCTTTAAAAAGATAGAATTAGTGATGAATCATGAACATACCATTTATGAAATTTGGCAGAAATCTTTTAATGAAGGATCTGTTGGATTAGGAATTAATGGTTTGGAGAATGATGGATTTCATTATTTTGTTTCGGTTGGAGCGCAAAATAAAAGCGATGAATTAAAACTTAGTAATTTCTTCCCCGAGAATCAATATGTAGGAACCATGGATGATGGTGCTTTTATCTATCACGACTGGGATGAATTGGTAGTTGAAAATGTCCCCGAAGAATTAAAGGGGCAAAAAATGCTGACTACTATTCGAGGCAGGGGAACCGAATCTCATTTGGTGGGGGCGTTCCGTACAACTGATTTTCCATCATCAGAAATACCTGATCAGATCATGCTAACCTGGAGTGATGATCCTTCAACTTCCATGGATATTCAATGGAGAACCGATACAACAGTTGCCGGCAGTTTGGTAAATTACAGGGAGAAAGGTAGTACAAAAGTGTCATCGGTAAAAGCTACTAAATATAGAATGGAAGACCGTGCTTTAATGAACGACCGCTACATTCATCGTTTTACCGCTCAACTTAAAAATCTGAAAGTTGGTGTTACTTATGAATATCAAATTCCTCCACAAACTGAATGGCCCAAAAACCAAACGTTTACAACCGCTGCCGATGATAACGAATTTTCATTTGTTTGGTTTGGCGATGTTCATTACCAAACTGCTTATGGCGACTTGATGAATAAAGCAGATTCGGTTCATCCTGATGTGGCATTTTATACCATTGCAGGAGACTTGGTTGGTGACGGCTTACATCGTAATGAGTGGGACGATGTGTTAGAATTTCCCAAAAATGTTATCTCTCGCAAACCATTTATGAATGCCGTGGGAAACCACGATAATCGCAGCGGATTGGGTGCATTAATGTTTCGCGAAACCTTCAGCTATCCAAAAAACGGACCTGAAAAAGTACCGCAAGAACAAACTTATTCTTTTACCTATAAGAACACATTATTTCTGATGATTGATGCTACTTCCGGAATTGATACGCAAACAGAGTGGATTGAAGAACAGTTGTCGAATTCAACGGCTACATGGAAAATAGCGACCTTTCATTTTCCGCCTTACAATTGGGAAGAACCGTATTATGACATTCAGGAAGCCTGGGTACCACTTTTCGATAAATACCACGTTGATATGGTTTTTAGTGGGCACATTCATTATTACATGCGATCGAAACCAATGAAAGGTGGTGAAGTTGTTTCTTCGTACAACGATGGTGCAGCGTATATTATTTCCATCGGTATTCCTTCCAGAACTCGCGATGCATTGGAAGAACCTTATGCGGCGGTTCAATATACAACAGGGCAATACTATCAATATTTAAAAATTAATGGGAATGAATTAGTGTATGATTCTTACGATTCAGACGGAAATTTGACCGATTCATTTATAATAGAAAAGTAGAACATGAAAAATTATTATTACAGTATAATTTGTCTTTTAATTTTTGGTTTTGCTGCACATTCACAAAATAAAGAAGAGTTAAAATTTAATGAAAATGGAGAATTTAAAATTGTTCAGTTTACCGATACTCATATTGATTTTACAAGTAATTCGAATCTGAATGTTTATGAAATAATGAAAGGAGTGGTTGAAATAGAAAAGCCAAATTTTGTTATTCTCACCGGCGATGTAATTACACAGAACGATCCTCAGGATGCGTACCAACGTTTGGAAACGCTTTTTTCTGAGGCAAATATTCCATGGGCAATGGTTTTTGGAAATCACGATTCGCAAAGCAATTTATCACGAGAGAAACTAGCTGAATTGTTAAAGAAATTTCCACACTGTTTAAATAACGACAAAGGTGAAACACAGGGAAATTCGAATTTTGTTTTACCTGTAATTGGGAAGAATCAAAAGACTGAAGCCCTGTTGTATTGTATGGATTCCAATTCGTACAGTACCCTGCAACCAGAAGTGGATGGTTACGGTTGGTTTGATTTTTCACAGATTAATTGGTACCGTGAAAAAAGCAGCAAATATACTCTGGCAAACAACGGGAATCCATTGCCTGCTTTGGCCTTCTTTCATATTCCGTTGCCAGAATATTACAATGCATGGAAAAACAAAGTTAATCGTCCAATCGGAGTTAAATTTGAAGAGGAGTGTAGTCCTGATATTAATACGGGGATGTTTTCGGCGATGCTGGAAAGAGGTGATGTAATAGGGACATTTGTTGGTCACGATCATATAAACGATTATATTGGTGTGTATTACAACATTGCTTTGGCTTACGGACGGGTTACAAAAGTGATGCGGGGCAGGCGAGACCCTTTAGCTGGAGGTCGTGTTATTGTTTTGAAAGAGGGAGAACGTAGTTTCGATACGTGGATTCGCGATTTGAATGGTAAAAAAGACCTAGAATGTAATTGGCCTGATTCATTCAGCAATGTTCAGAAAAAGAAATAGTACTGAAATTTTTGTGGTAACGATAATTGCCTTTTGATCAAAAAAAACAAAGTATGAATAATAAAAAACAATGGATTAGTATTCTGGTTGTTGCCATGTCGTTGGCAACAGCTTGGGCAATTCGTGGTCAGTTTGGTCATGAACAGGGTGCGGCCTGGGCAGGTGCAATAGGAGGTTTGGCTCTTGTAATGGTTTCGCAGCGAACTGACTGGTATAAAAAAATGATGCTGATAGCCGCGGCTTCGGCAGTTGGTTGGGGGGCCGGTGGAATGATAAGTTACGGAATTGTTGTGGGTTATGGACATGCCGATAATTTTATAAATGTATTTTATGGACTAGGGATGCTGTTTGTTATTGGTGCCCTTTTTGGTCTTATAGGTGGCGGATTGGTTGGACTGGTATTAGATTCCACAAAAGAGAAGAAAGTCAAATGGGGGCAACTTATTGCTGAAATGACAGCCGGCGGAATGATCAGCTACTATTTTTTTGTGGAACAACTTGGAATAAAAATGACACCTCCCCGTTCTGAAGCCTGGGCAGTTTGTTTTGGTGCCGGAATTGCGATGATTTGGCACATGGCCCGGGGGAAAAGGAATTCAGCTATCCGGGTTGCAATCTTCTCAGCTCTAGGTGCTGGTTTCGGGTTTGGCTTCGGTAATTTTTTACAGTTACTGGGTAATGTTCTCGAAATTAATTTCAACATGTGGAATGTGATGGAATACAGTATCGGATTTTTTGGGGGAACAGGAATGGCTTATGGCGTTTTTAGCTCGAAATGGCCGATGGAAGATGTTGCACCTGAAAAATGGGTAAACAAAACTTCTATGTTTCTGGCAATCGTACTTATTCCACTCATTGTTTTTCGCGAATCTTTAACTTTTGATTCGTTCATGAAGCGTCTGGGCGAAATTCCGAATCTGGAGAGTGTTGCCACCATCAGCACTTGGTTTGTAGTTTTAATAATGATTGCCATGGTTCTAACCATTTATTGGAAACTGAAAGACAAAGCGTATAATAAGCGGGATGTGATGTTGGCTTTTTTCTTCATGTTAATTGTTTATACATTAGTTAGTTATAGCATTACCGGTATGTTTGGCGGGAAATTCGCTTTTAATCATCACCTTTATGTGGTTAATATTGTGGTTATTTTCATCCTTACTAAAATGAATTTTCCTGCAGTGTTCGACGTACTTACGAAAAAAGTAACAACAAGCCGCTGGTTGGTTTATGTCGTTGTTATTGTTGTTGTACTGGCATTACTTGCTGTTATCTCTATCAATATTAATCCGGTAATTGGAGGGGGACATAATCGATTTCCCGTAAATTAGAGTTTAATTTTTTCATTATGAACATTTCAAAAACAACAGCTGCAGCTTTTTTTCTGATTATTCTTTTTAATCTTTCCGTTTTCGGAAGTGATTATAAACGGGTAAAATACAATAATCCCGGACTGGTAGTTGATTTATACGTGGGATTGTGGGCGTGGCCAATTCCGATGGATTATGACAAAGATGGCGACATGGATTTGCTGGTAAGTTGCCCCGATGTTCCTTACAATGGTATTTATTTTTTTGAAAATCCGGACGGTTCAGCCTTTCCCGCTTTTAAACCTGGAGTGCGATTGACGGATAAAATCAAAAATCTTTCGGCTGGTTATGTAAACGATGAACTGCGATTATTAACTCCAGGCGAAGAGATTTTTATTGGTGAAGGCGATTTTTCAAAAAGAAAAAAAATATATCCTTCGGAGAAGGTTACAGATGAATTTGAAAAGATTCGCGCTAATCAATGGAAATACGTCGATTACGAGGGAGACGGTGATTTGGATTTGCTGGTTGGACACGGAGTTTGGGACGATTATGGTTGGGATAATGCTTTTAACGAAAAAGGGGAGTGGACAAATGGGCCGCTGCACGGATACACTTACATTGTTTTAAACAACGGCAGTAATAATAAACCTAAGTATGCTGAACCAGAAAAAATAATGGCAGGTAATTCTCCGGCTGATGTTTTTGGAATGCCTTCTCCCTGTATGGAAGATTTTGACGGAGACGGCGACCTTGACCTAATTTGCGGTGAATTTCTGGATTCATTTACTTGGTTTGAGAATGTTGGTAACAGAAAAAATCCTCGTTTTGTTGAAGGTCGTAGATTGATTTCAAAAGGTGAAATTATTCGAATGGATTTGGAAATGATGGTGGTTACCAGTGTTGATTGGGACAAAGACGGTGACATTGATTTGGTTGTTGGACAGGAAGACGGGCGAATTGCTTTTATGGAAAATACTGGAAAGGTGAAAAACAATATGCCTGTTTTTAATGAACCCAAATTTTTTAAACAAGAAGCCGACGACCTTATTTTTGGTGCCCTCGCAACACCCTGGAGTGTGGATTGGGATGACGATGGCGATGAAGATTTAATTTGTGGAAATACTGCGGGTTATATTGGTTTTATTGAGAATCTGGATGGAGGAAATACTCCGCGCTGGGCAGAACCGGTTTATCTTGAAGTGAACAAAAAACCCATTCGAATTATGGCCGGATACAACGGTTCTATTCAAGGACCTTGCGAAGCGAAATGGGGCTACACAACTTTATCAGTGGGTGATTGGGATGCCGACGGACTAAATGATGTTGTGGTAAACAGCATTGTTGGAACCGTAATTTGGTTCAAAAATATTGGTGAAAAAGGGAATCCTAAATTGGCTCCGGCTCAAAATATTGAAATTGCCTGGAATGGAACTCCTCCAAAACCACCATGGAATTGGCGAAATCCTGAAAAAACAGAAATGTCGGCTCCTTGGCGAACTACGCCAGTTATTAAAGATGTTGATAAGGATGGAATCACTGATTTGGTAATTCTTGATACGGAAGGATATTTGGCTTTTTTTAAAGGAGAAATTCGCATTGGAAAAAAGATTGTGTTGCCCGGAGAACGAGTTTTTAAATCTAAAAATGGTGTTGTTTACGATAGAAATCAAGTGGTTGAAGAAGGCAATTCAAAAGAATTATTATTAAACTCTGCTATTGCCGGAAGCAGTGGGAGGCGAAAAATATGTTTTGCCGACTGGAATAACGACGGGAAAGAGGATTTAATTTTGAATAGTAAACCCAATATCAGATGGTTGGAAAATATGTCTGTAAATTCAAATGAATACATTTTTGGAGGAAACAAAAAACTTGGGAAACTTGAACTTGCCGGACATACAACGAGTCCCACAGTTGTGGATTGGAATGGAGATGGAATTGCTGATTTATTGGTAGGCGCCGAGGATGGCTGTTTTTATTATCTTGAAAACCCGGAAACAAAAAAGTAAAGTTAAAAATATTAATAGTAAATAATAAAATGAAACACTTACTAATTGCAATAATCTTGGTTATCCCATTCTCAGGGTTCTCTCAAAATAAAAATTCGTACAATTCAATTGTAAAAGAAGAATTTATTTTTGAACCGCAATCGGAACATGCACACGGTAGCAGTATCGTGGCGCTGCCAAACGGTGATTTTCTGGCATGCTGGTTTCAGGGCAGCGGAGAACGAACCGCTGATGATGTTCGAATTATGGGAGCTCGTCTTGAAAAAGGAAAGTCAGAATGGAGCAATCCTTTTATTATGGCAGATACTCCCGAATTACCAGACTGTAATCCTGTTCTTTTTCTAAATGGAAAAGGTAAAATATTTTTAGTTTGGATAGCTGTTCAGGGAAATCAATGGGAAGGTTCAATTTTGCGCACGCGAACAACAAGCAATTACAACAATCCCGGACCTCCCGTTTGGGAATGGCAAGATAATATTTTAATTAAACCAGGCGATGAGTTCGTAGAGGAGGTTGAAAAACAATTCAAGGCAATGCCGGAATTGGAACACGGTTGGGCGGGGTATGCACCGCTTTATGACGAAATGATAATGGAGGCAAGTAAAAACAAGGTAAATAGAAGTATTGGCTGGATGACACGTATTAAGCCGCTAATCTTGAATACCGGTCGTATAATTTTACCACTTTACTCCGACGGATATAATTTTTCAATTTGTGCAATTTCGGATGATGATGGAGAAAGCTGGCGTGCCTCGAAACCCATTGTAGGACGAGGTCCAATTCAGCCTGCACTTGCCACTCGTAAAAATGGAGATATTGTAGCGTTTATGCGCGACAGCGGCGATGCTCCGGCACGTGTTCATAAAAGTATTTCAAAAGATAATGGCGAAAGCTGGAGCTATTCAGTTAAAACGGAAATCCCCAATGAAGCAAGTGTTGAACTTTTTGTATTGAATGATGGACGATGGGCATTTTTTGGAAACGATGTAAACGATGGCAGATATCAGCTGATATTAATGCTTTCAGAAGACGAAGGGGAAAACTGGAAATGGAAAGAGTACATCGAAAAAGATGAAAAGCAGGGTGGGGGAAGCTACTCCTATCCGAGCCTAATTCAAACTAACGATGGATTAGTTCACGTTACTTATTCTTCACGTACCAGCGAAACTGAAAAATCCATAAAGCACGTTATTGTTGATACGGATAAAATAAGATAGGCTTTTCCATTTTACTTTTAATAATTGATATACTTTTGTGCCCATGATTACAAAACTCGGTATAAAAGATTTTTTTGCAGCAAAACATTCTCTGCCACTCATTGATGTACGCTCGCCGGGTGAATTTGAAAAAGGTCACATTGTTGGGGCAGTAAGTATTCCTTTATTCTCCAATGACGAACGGGCTCATGTGGGAACGGTTTACGTTCAGCAATCGAAAGAAAAAGCGGTTGAACTGGGCTACAAATATGTAACTCCGAAGTTAAATTGGTTTGTTGAACAGAGCCGAAAAGTTGCCAGACAATCCTCCGTAGCTATTCATTGCTGGCGCGGAGGAATGCGCAGCCAGGCCTTTGCAGAACATTTGTATTCCAACGGTTTTAAGGAAGTTAATATACTGGAAGGTGGGTACAAAGCCTATCGGAATTACATGTTAAGTATTTTTGAACAAACTTTTAACTTGCGTATTTTAGGTGGATATACCGGAAGCGGTAAAACGTATATTCTGGAAGAATTGAAAGTGTTGGGTGAACAAATTATCGACCTTGAAGGAATTGCCCATCACAAAGGTTCGGCTTTTGGCGCCATTGGCGAGACGATTCAACCAACACAGGAACAATTTGAAAATAATCTGTTTGAAAAATTGCGGTTGTTTAATCGCAAAACTCCAATTTGGATTGAAGATGAAAGCCACAACGTCGGGCATGTAAATATTCCCATCGTATTTTTTAGGCAAATTCGTGAGCAAACAGTTTATTTTATCGATATTCCAAAAGAAAAAAGGGCAGAACATTTGGTGAGAGAATATTCGGCATTTGGAAACTCTTTGATTGCCAATTCAATTAATGGCATTTCAAAACGACTGGGTGGACAAAATGTTAAACTGGCACACGAATATTTAGCAAAAAATAATTACTTCGAAGTGGTGATGCTTGCGCTGCAGTATTACGACAAAGCGTACGAAAAAGGTGTTAAATCGCGCAATCAGGAAAAGGTATTTACTCTTTCCCTATCTGAGATGAATCATAAAAATAATGCAAAATCAATATTAAAATTTGTTGAAAAACATGAACGAAATAAAACTTACTCAATATAGTCACGGGTCAGGATGTGGATGTAAAATCTCCCCCAAAGTACTGGAGACCATTCTTAAAACCAATTTAGCACCATTTGAAACGCCAAATTTACTGGTGGGAAATGATAGTCGGGACGATGCAGCTGTTTATGATTTAAAGGATGGGACTGCCATTATTAGCACTACCGATTTTTTTATGCCCATTGTTGACGACCCGTTTATTTTTGGGAAAATTGCAGCTGCAAATGCCATCAGTGATGTGTATGCAATGGGAGGAAAACCTTTGTTGGCAATTGCTATTCTGGGTTGGCCAGTTGATAAACTGGACCCGCAAATTGCGCAACAAGTAATCGATGGAGGGCGTCAAACCTGTAACGAGGCTGGTATTTCACTGGCGGGGGGGCACAGCATCGATAGTCCCGAGCCTATTTTTGGTTTGGCAGTTACCGGGCAAGTAAGTATTGAACAATTAAAACGAAACGACACTGCAACCGAAGGATGTCAGCTGATACTAACAAAACCGCTGGGAATTGGAATTCTTTCAACGGCACAAAAGAATGGAAAACTGAAGCCGGAACATAGTCAGATTGCTCCGGAATCGATGATGAAGTTGAACAAAATAGGTTACGATTTGGCTGCAATAAAAGAGGTTAAAGCTTTAACCGATGTAACGGGCTTTGGACTGCTGGGGCATCTCACCGAAATGTGTGAAGGCAGTAATCTTTCGGCAGAAATTGAATTTACTAAAATACCTCGTTTTAAGGAAGTTGATTCTTATATTTTTGATAAATGTATTCCCGGAGGCACATACCGAAACTGGGATAGTTATGGCCACAATGTACAATTGAATACTGAGGAGGAAAAACTGATTTTGTGCGATGCGCAAACAAGTGGCGGATTATTGATTGCAGTAGAAGAAATTGCTGTGCCGCAACTTATCGAAATGCTAAATGAAAACGGTATTTATACGCAGCCTTTTGGTCATTTGGTGAAAAGAGGAGATGCTTTAATCACTGTGGTCTAGTGGGTGATATAAAATATAAAAATGTGCCAATACTAAATATAATATTGCACATTTTTTTTCGTTTTCATTTTACTTACTCAAATAAGGAAACCTCACATATTTTCCGGTTAATTCCGATTCATGAAGCACAATATTTTGAGGTACTTCAAATAAATTATTTTCGTTAAGTGGTTCAATCTCCTGGTTATAATTGATTATTTTTTCATTTTCATCGTAATTTGCAGTAAGTACGGTAAAAATTTTCATGTGTGCATCTTCAGTTTCCGATTTTGGAATTACGTGAATCCACTTTACCTGATTGAACGAACCGCTGGTTATGGTCCAGGGTTTATCGTCATCGTTAGCACGCGGAGTAGCGCCCCAACTTCCTTCGCCAGCAAACATGGTTCCATTAACATCGTCGCGAATATAGCCCATAAAACTGTTTTCCGTTGTATCCGGAACTAAAGGATAAGTAATTTTGTGCATGTGCGAGTCAGCATCGAAAGATACACTTAATTTATTTTCATAAAAAAGATTTGCCCATTGGTCATATTGATATTGATTTTCTCCTTTTCTTGTGGTATGTGGCCAAAAAGGTTTATGGTAACCGGCAATTTTAAAGGTGTAATTTTTATGTTCCTCCAAATTGGTTTTTAACCACTCTTTTTGAGCTCCACCTTCTTCAATCTCGCTGTTCAATTGAATCATGTGAAAAAAATCACCACCAAACGACAATGAGTAATAAATTTGTGAACTGTCGTTTTCCTGATAAGGTGAGTTAAAAATATAATTTAGGTTTGCACGATCGCCATTTTCGTGATTACCATGCACCGGAACAACGGGTATCATTCTACCATCTGTGGTGGTCGTCATTTTCTGCCAGTCGGTTAACCACTGTTTCCAGTTTTTTGCATCTAATCCCGAACCTGAAGTGAAATCGCCATTAAAATAGACAAATAGTGGACGCAATTTTGCAACCATCCGATTGGAGTTTCGGCTCGCTTTCAATGCGTTTCCTTCGCTTTTTGTGTCGCCACCGGCTATAAAAGTAAAGGGTTGAGGGGTGTCTGGTGCAGTTTTAAACCAATATCTTTCGCTCACACCTTGTTCATCTTTAACAATAAAATAATAGGCGGTGTTACCTTTTAATCCGGTAAGTTTTGCAAAGTGTGTGTTCATTTCGTAATACTTGAAAATACGTGTGGCAGCTTGTTCGTTTTTATATTTCCAGAATTCACGTCCGTTGTCGGCTTCATCGTATAAAATTACAGGATTGTTTGTTGAATCAAGTTGATCCCAGGCGATTGTTATAGTACTGGCTGGATCACTATTCCATACCAAACGATATTTATCTGAGGCAGCAAATTGTTCAGGCACTTTGTTACACGACTGAAAACCAACCCCAATCAATGCTACAAACAATAGTAAATGTATTTTCTTCATCATCTCAATTTTTAATTTTTTAACTATAGAAAAATTTTCAAACATACTGTCTAATGAAAAAATGGATCAAATTCCATAAAATTCCAATCTCTTTCACCACTTGTTTTTGTATAAAACCGAAGTCTTTGACCGTCTTGTTTTTCCCAGAATTCAATTCTTATTTGGTGATAACCTTTTTTAAGCGCAGCTGCACCAACATTCTCTCCTTTAATTTCTGTGTTTTCTCCAACAACTAATTTATTGTCGATGTAAAAACTAGCGACATCTTCTTCAAACCGAACTCTAAACAGGTATAAATTATCTTCTGTTATTTTTATATATCCGGTATAAACCAGTCCCCAATTGTCCTCTCTTAGAGCAATGTCACGCACCATAAAATCGTTTGTAACACCTTTTGATTTCGATTGTAATTTGTTAAAATCGGGCATTGTTTCCCATTCTCCTTCGTAATACTCGTAAATTAAACCCGGTTCTGGAGTTGTAACTTCGCTGGATTCCTGAAATGTAGTTTTTTCAAAAATTCGACTTTCCTTCGACGAATACTCATTTTTGCTATTTTTCAAAAAGAATGAAAATTCAGATGTTTCAGTGAATTCAATTGAATGATTGTATTTTTTTTCAGATGAATTACCTTGTTTGTACCAAGCCTCAAGTTTTGGAAATTGATTATTATAATCAACCGTTTCCTTTTCCAGAAAAGTATTTATATTGTTGGTAATGAATTCAGATTTTTTCGGTTCAATGGGAATTAGATATTTACCTTGCCTTTTAAAGTCAGAAGATGTTGAAACAAGGTACTTCATTTCCCAATCCAAACGTAAGGGATCAATTAAATTATAATTAGTTGGTTTGGAAGTGCTAAAGGGTATTTCAATTATCTTATCCTCGCCAGCTTTGACCACAATCTGTGCATCAGTATTTTTAAATTGTAATTGGTGGTGGTGGAAAAAGTTAAGATCGATTAATAAATCTTCTTCCGTTGGATTTTTAAATGAGAAATACAGCGTACCATGCTTAAAATTTTTGCCAGTATTACAAAGCATCATGTGGTTTAATCTGGCATTTGCCAGCATTGGATTTGCCAGTTTTAGTGTATAATCGTTGGTAATATTATGCGGCAGAATTCCATCCAATTTCAGATTAGCCATAATTGGCCCTTCATTCGATAAGGTTACCCACGAAATATGGTCGAAAAGACCAAAGTTATCTCCAATGAGCGAATTTCCTCCACCGGTTGTTGATAGAATGTAATAGTTCGAGCCGTTCCGTTCGGTTTGATGGTAGCGATGTGCATGTCCCGCAATCACAGAATATGTACGTTCTTTTAAAGCCTCTTCAATCTCTTCAAAAAGGCCACCTGTGTCGTACGTCCAAATAGGGTGGTGCATAAATAGAAAAGTCCATCGTACATCCGTGTTTTCTTTTAATGAATTGAGAACAAAGTCAGTCTGTTTTCGGCTTAAATTGAAATCCTCGTCATCGTTACTATCCAGGGTTATAAATAAGGTATTTTTATAGGTGAAATTGTAATAACGTCTTCCGTAACGTTTTTCCCATTCTTTTTCCATTACTTTATTTGTAATGTCATGGTTTCCCGGAAGATAAAAGAAGGGCATTTTCAGACCGGAAATAATTTCGTTTACATCCTTCCATTCTTTGCTAATTTGTGCTGTATCCGTTGTGTATCCCGGAATTAGATCTCCAATGGAAATAACAAATTCCGGCATAATTGTATTGATTTTTTCCACTGCCTCTATAAAAATTCCCGGACGCATCCCACCTGTACGATCAGCCATTATCGCAAACTGAAAATTGTTAGGATCGTTATTGAAATAGAGATTTGTCCACGGTTTTTTTTCGGTTTTTACGTCGGTAGTAAATACTTCATGATTGGTTTGAGCGCTTAAAACAAAAGTGTAAAAAACCAGAAATAGATAAGATGTTAATATTTTCATTCAATTATTTGTTTTAATCAAAAGAATTCCTCGAGGCTTTGCCTCGGGGTTCCATATATTCTCCCGTGAAATTTAGGGGAGATGTCAACCGGCAATTGCCGGTTGAAAGAGGGGTGAAAAATGAAAATTCGATTTTCAGCTTTTGGGCTGAAATAAAGTTGGCGTAATACTCCTTGGCTCTGCCACGGGGATAGTCAACTTTAAGAATTTTCTTTATTTGATTGATGAAGGAGGTGCCGCATCAACTTCTGCTCCCCATTCTTTGTTTGGATACGCACCCATTTCCAGTTCAATCGTTGCTCCGTTCATTAAGTCTTCGTGTGTAAACCAGGTTCGGTTTAAAGGTTCACCATTCAATTTTGCCGACTGAATGTACTTATTTACTTTAGAACTGTTATTTGCAATCATTGTGAATGTGTTGCCATTCTCTAACTCGATCACCACTTCTTCGAAAAGTGGACTGCCAATGGTATAAATAGGAAGACCTGGCGTAACCGGATAAAATCCCATGGATGAGAATACGACAAATGCAGTCATTCCTCCACCATCTTCATCGCCCGGAATACCGAATATATTGTCTTTAAACCAAACATCCAGCAGGAATCGAATTCGTTTTTGCGTTTTCCATGGCTCACCTGCATAATTGTACAAATAAGGAATATGAAAGCTGGGTTCGTTTCCCATGGAATATTGCCCAACTAATCCAGTAGCATCGGGAAATTTTGCCCAAAACTGGTATTTGTTTCTACCCAGATTTTCGCGGTAGAGTTGATCGAGGTTTTTTATGAATTCCTCTCGTCCTCCCATTAAACTAATTAAGCCATGAATATCGTGCTGCACTTGCCATTGGTAGGTAAACGCATTGTTTTCGTCGTAATAATCTCGTCCGCCGGGTCCCCCGTCAAATTTTGGGTCGATATCAATCCATTCGCCGTCTGCATTCCTTGGCCACATTAATTTTTTATCAGGTCGGTATAAATTACGATAATTGGCTGACTCCCCATTGAAATATTGGTAATCGTCTTCGTATCCCAATTCTTTTGCCATTTGCCCGAGTGCCCAATCGTCGTAACTATGACCGAGGGTTATGGCAACACTTTGGCGTTTTTCAAAACTGTGTACTTCAGGAAAAGTCTCAATTTCTCCTGGTTTCAAGGCTGGGTAGAATCCTTTTTCCCGATAAAAAACATCAAGCTCTGTTTTCGGTCCGTTTCGCCAGGGAAGCATAGTTGCATCCGTGGCATTTTTCTTAATCCCTTCGTATCCTTTTTGAACATCAAAATCTCGAACATTTTTGCGCCAGGCATCGAGAAATACAATTGTCGAATGAAAGCCGTTCATTGCTGGATTGTCTTTGTACAGTAGCGGAAATTGAGGCATCCATCCACTTTGTTCATACATTTTTACATACGATTGAAGCATGTCGGCTTCTTTTTTTGTGTCGATAATCATTCGCAGAGGGTGATGTGCCAGGTAGG
>CAYZBC010000008.1:0-43220 GCA_964476535.1 uncultured Maribellus sp. | reverse complement strand
TAGTTTTACAGGGCTTTCCGATTTTTATATATTTTGTTTTGCGGAGTTAAGGAAATGATAAAATTACTGTGTCTTTCTAATAAAAATCTCTACTAAATTTGAAAATAAACAGTTACTTTATTTGACAAATAGGTATTCAAAGCTTGATCAAAAATGGAGAATCCAGAGAATTTTATTCAGTATAAAATATTCGAATCTTGTAAAAAATCTGATGGCATTTACAACTACCAAACAAACTTTACTTGAAAGAAACCCAACATTCACCGGAAATTCACCTAAGAATTTCAAAGGAAATAGAAAACAACTCTCTAACAGATTAAATACAAAAACGTGTCAACTTATATTTCCACGACAAACTCATACCAATTGTGTGGCTGAAATATTAAATATTCCTGAAACTGAGATTAAAGATACAGATGCACTGGTTACCAACCAACAGGGAATTTGCCTCTATGTGCAAACCGCCGATTGTGTACCAATTTTACTGTTCGATCCAATGGGAAAAGTTATAGGGGCAGTTCATGCAGGTTGGCAATGAAGTAGTTCTGGCGGTGCAAAAAGCGATACCAAATGCTGAAATTACTCTAAATAAAAAAAGCTCAGGTAAATTTCATTTTAACCTTTGGGAAGCCAATCGACAAATTTTATTAAAAGCTGGAATACCAGAAAAAAATATTGAAATTTTTGTTGAGTGTTCTTTTCAAGATAATAAAAAATATTTTTCTGTGCGAAAAGAAGATATTAATACGGGAAGAATGGTTTCTGGTATTATGATGTTGAAATAGTCATTCTACAACTTCTAAAAGGATAACAACTACTAATTAAAGTGCCTTTCTAAAAAAATCTTAAAAAATCACACAAACAGTTCAGATTACTACAAAACAATTATCTTCGCAACTATTATTTTTTTAGCAATTTTCTATTTCGTGAAATCTTTGACAAATGAAGAGATATAATCTGTTTAACAACGTATTCGGCTGGATGAGTTTTTTAATCGCAGCCGTTGTTTATTTATTAACCATCGAACCAACAGTTAGCTTTTGGGATTGTGGTGAATTTATTACAACCTCGTTTAAATTTGAAGTAGGCCACCCTCCGGGAGCACCCATTTTTATGATTATCGGACGGTTTTTTACACTTTTTGGTGGCCCCGAAAATGCTGCGAAATTAATAAATGCATTATCAGGATTAGCCAGTGCATTCACCATAATGTTCCTGTTTTGGACCATTACACATTTGGCTAAAAAATTGGTTTCAATAAAAAATGAAATCTCTTTAGGGCAAACAATTGGAATTATTGCAAGTGGTTTTGTAGGTGCGTTGGCTTATACTTTTTCAGACACATTTTGGTTCTCCGCGGTTGAGGGTGAAGTTTATGCAACATCATCGTTAATGACAGCCATTGTTTTTTGGGCCATTTTGAAATGGGAAAATGTTGCTGATGAGCCACACGCCAATCGCTGGTTAATTTTTATCGCCTACATTATGGGCCTCTCAATTGGTGTTCACTTGTTAAACTTACTTGCTATTCCTGCAATTGTTTTTGTCTATTATTTTAAAAAATATGAAGTAACCCGGAAAGGTGTAATTACTGCTTTTGTTACATCCATAATCATACTTGGGGTAATAATGTACGGGATTATTCCCGGAGTTGTAACCATAGCATCCTGGTTCGAATTGCTGTTTGTCAATTCATTCGGATTGCCCTTTCAATCAGGAATGTTGTTTTATTCGGTAGCTTTAATTGCAGCAATTGTTTTTGGAATTTGGTATACTGCGAAAAAACAAAAAGTAGTTTGGAATACAATTATTCTAGGTGTTACGGTAATTTTAATCGGATATTCCTCATTTGCATTAATAATTATTCGCTCGGCTGCAAAACCTCCAATGGATCAAAACAGCCCGAACGATGCATTTTCGCTATTGAGCTATCTAAACCGCGAACAATATGGAGAGCGACCATTATTTTATGGGCATTTTTATAATTCTCCTTTAAATTCTCAGAACCGTTATTCGGAAGGGAAAGCAATTTATTCTCAAATTGATGGTGAATATGTAATTACCGACCATCGGGTCAGCCCAAATTACGATGATAAGTTTAATATGCTTTTCCCTAGATTGTGGAGCACCATGGAAGAGTCTCATGCCAACGATTACGTGGAATGGGGGGAAATAAAAGGAACCCGAATTCAGCATAAAAACGAGCGAGGTGAAAATGAAGTGATTGTAAAACCAACCTTTGCTGAAAATTTGCGGTTCTTTTTTAGTTATCATGTAAATCACATGTATTGGAGATATTTTATGTGGAATTTCGTTGGTCGTCAGAACGACATTCAAAGTCACGGGAGTATAATTCATGGTAACTGGTTAAGCGGAATAAATTTTGTTGACGAAGCTCGATTAGGCAATCAAGATAATTTACCTGCAAATTTGGCCAACAACAAAGCACGAAACACTTATTATTTCTTACCATTTATTCTTGGGTTACTAGGTATAATCTTCCAGTATAAAAAGGGAAAAGAGGGAAAAGAAGGACTGTGGGTGGTATTTCTTATTTTCTTTATGACCGGATTAGCTATTGTAGTTTATTTAAATCAATATCCACACCAACCTCGTGAGCGTGATTATGCTTATGCAGGCTCATTTTACGCTTTTGCAATTTGGATTGGGTTGGGGGTTCTTGCCATTTCAGAAGGATTAAAAAAGTATTTACCTGAAACTATTTCGTCCGGAATTGCAGGAGTTCTCACATTAATTCTTGTGCCCGGTATTTTAGCGGTTGAAAACTGGGACGACCACGATCGCTCTGGAAGGTACACCGCCCGTGATTTTGGCGCTAATTACCTAAAAACTTGTAAACCAAACGGAATAATATTTACAAATGGCGACAACGACACTTTCCCGCTCTGGTACAATCAAGAAGTGGAAGGAGTTCGCACTGATGTTCGTGTTTGTAATTTAAGCTACTTGCAAACCGACTGGTACATTGATCAAATGCGCATGCAGGCGTACGAATCAGCACCAGTTCCATATTCACTTACTCCGGAGAAATACAGACAAGGAACACGTGATGTCGTTTATTTAATGGATAATCCGAGAATTACCAGAAAAACCGTTGGATTAAAAGAGGCGATTAATTTTGTAGCCGACGATAATCCTGCAACAAAACTTCAACAAGCAGATTATGCCGCTTATATTCCCAAAAAAGTAATTAGTTTTAAAATTGACAAAGAGGCAGTTATTCGAAATAAAGTGGTTCGCCCGGAAGATTACGATAAAATTGTTGATACAATCACCATCGATTTATCCGATAGAAATTACATTTCGAAAGACGAATTGATGATTCTTGATTTATTGGCGACAAACAATTGGGAGCGTCCTATTTACTGGGCAATTACAGTAGGTAGAAATAAATATATGAACCTTCAGGATTATTTTCAAGTGGAAGGATTTGGATATCGATTTGTACCGATTAAAACAACCAGTTCACCTCAACAATTGCAATTTGGAAGAGTGGAAACCGATTTAATGTACGATAACCTGATGAATAAATTTGAATGGGGAGGAATGAACAATCCGGATATTTATATCGATGAAAACAATATTCGAATGATGACTAACATCCGCAACACTTTTAATCGATTAGCTGCCGGACTAATTGCTGAAGGTAAAAATGAAAAAGCAATTGAGGTTATCGACCGTTGCTTTGAACTGATACCTATTGATTTGGTTTCTCCTGAATACTTTGCTACAGAATTGGCAGACAGTTATTACAAAGCAGGCGCAACCGAAAAAGGGAAATCAATTTTAGAACATGCTTTTGAAATATACGACGATGAACTTGGATATTACTTCTCTTTAGATAGAAAATTCACTCAAACAAAAAGTGTGAACGAAGAGATTCAACGCAATCTGTTTTATATACAACGAATGGAACGAACTGTTCGTAGCAGCGGAGATACAGAATTCGCTCAAAAAATTAGTAACGCATTTCAGGCACATATTGCAAAATTTAATGCCAGCTAACTTATAAAGATATTAGTTAAAAAATATGAATATTCTGATTATTGGCTCAGGAGGAAGAGAACATGCTTTCGGATGGAAAATTAATCAAAGCAACAAGGTTAAAAATTTGTTTTTTGCCCCGGGAAATGCGGGAACTGCAAAAATTGGAACAAACCTTGAAGTCGATGTTTACGACTTTCAAAAAATTAAAAAACTTGTTCTCGAAAATAAAATTGATTTAATGTTGGTTGGCCCCGAAGTTCCGTTAGTTGAAGGATTAAGTGATTTTTTTGCTGCCGATTCGGAATTAAAATCGGTTGGTGTTGTTGGACCCAAAAAATTGGGTGCGCAGCTGGAAGGCAGTAAAGATTTTGCAAAAGAATTTATGGTGCGAAACAACATTCCAACAGCAAAATATGTAACCATAACTGCTGATAATCTGGAAGAAGGATTCGCTTTTTTAAAAACCATGAGTGCTCCGTACGTTTTAAAAGCCGATGGATTGGCTGCCGGAAAAGGAGTACTTATTATTGACTCTTTAAAAGAGACTGAAAACTCACTAAAAGAGATGCTAGCCGGACAGTTTGGCGAAGCAAGCAGAAAAGTGGTAATCGAAGAATTTTTAAGTGGTGTTGAAGTTTCTGTTTTTGTTTTAACCGATGGTAAAAACTATAAAATTCTGCCCGAAGCCAAAGATTACAAACGTATTGGCGAAGGCGACACCGGTTTAAATACCGGTGGAATGGGGGCAATTTCGCCCGTTCCATTTGCCAACACTACCTTTATGAAAAAGGTTAATACGCAAATTATTCAACCTACTATCTCAGGACTTCAAAAAGAGAACATCGATTATAAAGGTTTTGTTTTTCTCGGTTTAATTAATGTAAACGGGAATCCATTTGTAATAGAATACAACGTCCGAATGGGTGATCCGGAAACAGAAGCAGTAATTTTGCGAATAAAATCGGATTTTGTTGATTTATTAGAAGGTGCTGCATTCGGAACGTTGGATGAAAAAACAATTGAATTTGACGAACGTTCGGCCGTTACCGTAATGCTAGTTTCAGGGGGTTATCCGGAAAGTTATGAAAGAGGAAAGGTAATTACTGGAATCGAAAAAGTTGAAAATAGCATAGTTTTCCACGCCGGAACAAAAACAAATGGCGAAAATGTAGTGACTGTCGGTGGACGCGTAATCTCGGTCAGTTCGTACGGAACAAGTATTAAAGACGCACTCGAAACTTCTTATAAAAATGCAGAAATTATTCAGTTTGATAAAAAGAATTACCGAAAAGATTTGGGCTTTGACTTGTAATATAAAAAAATGATTCTTAGGATATTAAAATCGAACCGACAAACAAACTTTCTGACATTTTCAATTGTTGCACTTCTTCTTTGGTTAAAAAGTCTATTGTGGCCTTTCTCTTACCAATTTTTCGAAGGAGAAAATAACATGTTACTGTTTAAGCCAATTTATCGTTTCGTACAATACTCCAACTTTCTACAGGTTTTATTATCTCTTATATTTGTTGTGCTGTTGGCATTATTAGTTCAACTGCTAAATAACCGCTATCTGATTTTAGGAAAACGAATAAAACTGCCCGCAACACTTTTTGTTATTGTCGTTAGTGGTTTTACTGGATTTCATACATTACATCCGGTTCTTCCGGCGACTCTTTTTCTATTGTTTGCTCTTTACAGTTTGTTCGGATCTGAGGGAAAAGCAAAACCATATTCAAATATATTCAATGCGGGTTTTCTTTTGGGAATTGGAGCGCTTTTTTATTTTAATCTTGTAATTCTTTTTCCGGCTTTTCTGATTGGCGTTGCAATATTGAGCAGAGGTACTAATTGGCGGGGATTTGTGATTGTTTCGATCGGGTTTTTACTACCTTTTTTGTTTACTTTAAGTTATGCATTTCTAACTGAACAAACACTTGAGATATTTAAAACTTTCGAAGAAAATATTCTTACGCCGGTAAATCATTTCCGTACTAATATTCAACTACATGCATTTGTATTGGTACTTATTCTTTTAACATTAGCGGGTAGCATTAAAATTTTTCAACAATACGATTCGAAGAAAGTAAGTACAAGAAAATATTTCTCAGTCTTATTTCTTCTCTTTCTTTTTTCAATACTAAGTTTTGTGTTTATACCTGTAACATCTCAAGAAATGTTCATTATTATTACAATTCCCGTAACTTATTTAGTTTCAAACCTTTTTAACTCAATGAAAAGTAGATTCTGGAGTGAACTTCTTTTTTTACTGCTCATAGGAATAGTCATCTTTATGCAGTTTTCAGATAAATTCAATCTGAATGGATAAGGTTAGGTCATTGTCATTTATGAAATTCAAGTCGGCGTGTTGTATCAACCATTTTCAATATATACTTACCATATTTTTTGTTCTCCTGAAAATGATGCTATAAATTGGATTAAAAATTTGACATTAGACAATGCTCTTTTTGATTGAATAATTTTTATGATTGTAATTTCTTTTAAACGATTAACTAATTTCGCATTCAACTGTTTACTATCAAAACTACAATAATGGCAACAATTTTAAATATCGAAACATCCACCGAAGTTTGCTCAATTTCAATTGCAAAAAATGGGATGCTTTTGTTTAAAAGGGAGACTTCTGAAGGATTAAGTCACTCGGAACTTTTAACTGTTTTTATCGAAGATCTTTTAGCTGAAAACAAATTCAAACTGAGTGAGCTTGATGCGATTGCCGTTAGTAAAGGGCCGGGTTCATATACCGGGTTGCGCATTGGTGTTTCAGTTGCAAAAGGATTGTGTTACGGACTTGACATTCCTCTTCTTTCAGTAAACTCGTTGGAAATAATGGGAATTTATGCCACCAGGCATTTAACACAATATTCGAATGAAAATGCACTTTTTTGCCCAATGATTGATGCCCGACGAATGGAAGTTTATACTGCTTTATACAACTCAAAAGGAGAAGAAATAAAACCAGTTTCTGCTGAAATCATTGAGGAAGATTTTTTGTTGGAACAATTAAAAGAAAATAAAATTCTATTTTTTGGAAACGGAGCCGCAAAATGCAAAATGCAAATAATACATCCGAATGCAATTTTTGAAGGACCGGAAAAAACTTCGGCACAGTTTATGCAAAAACTTGCCGAACAAAAGTATAACAAAAAGGAGTTTGAGAACGTTGCTTATTTCGAACCTTATTATTTAAAGAATTTTGTGGCAACCATTCCGAAAAATAAAATTATCAAATGAAACGAATATGAATTTTAACCTGTTAAATTCATAACAGGGCATGTTTAAAATTATCGCAAGTTCTGTAAGTTACAGATGAATACAAACAAATTAAACTTATGAAAAGGATCCTAATTATATTTCTATCTGTTTTTTTACTGATGCAGAGTATCTCTGCAAAAGAAAGGAGAATTCGGTTTAACCTGAAATATGGTTTTGTAAAAGGAGGCGAAGCTGAGATGATAATTATTGATACAATATTTGATGGGAACCCTGCCATTAGTTATAGTTTTATTGGGAAAACAACTGGCTTAACAAATAAAATTTATGGTATAAACGACACGTACACAACCATTGTTGATGCTGAAACGAATCTTCCGTTGAAGGCAATACGAGATATAAAAGAGAATAAATACCGTTGGAATAACGAAACCTATTTTTATCACGACAAAGATTCGTTAAACAGCAAACGAACCGGATGGCGCAAAATGCCAGATAATATGGTCGATATAATCTCATCATTTTTCTATTTCATACGAGAGAACAATATGGAAGAGATGAAAGCAGATGAGATAAAAACACTGAGTTCATTTCATGCCGATAAAATTGATACAATTGCAATCAAATACATTGGGAAAGAGAGAATTAAAACCAGTCTTGGAAAAATTGATACTTATGTTCTTGTTCCGTCGGTTGATAAAGGAAAACTATTACTGAGTTCCGATGGATTGAGTTTTTATATTTCAAAAGACCTTGGAATTCCGGTAATGCTTGAATTCGATATGAAACTGGGTGCTTTGCATGCGGTTCTAAAAAGCTATAAAATAGATGGTATCGAGCAAATTTCGAAATAATCATTCTAATAAAAATTCAGCAAAATTCCATTGAATGAGTTGAGTTTAAACAATTTAATTATTTTTGCAATTTATAATTAAGAAAAAGATAACTCATGGCTTCAACAACAGACTTCAAAAACGGAATGTGCTTTATTTTTAAGGGGGAAATTTATTCAATAAAAAGTTTCCAGCATGTAAAACCTGGCAAAGGTCCAGCTTTTGTTCGGACAAAACTTAAAAATGTTAAAACAGGTAGAATAATTGAAAACACGTTCAATTCCGGAGTAAAAATAGAAGATGTTCGTGTTGAACGTCGCCCCTATCAGTTTTTGTACAAAGACAATATGGGACTAAACGTAATGAATACGGAAACTTATGAGCAGGTTTCTATTCCTGAAGAAATGGTAGAAAATTCTGACTTAATGAAAGAAGGACAGGTAATTGAAATTAACTTTCATGCCGATGAAGAATTGCCCTTGACTGCAGAAATGCCTGCAGCTGTTGAATTGCAAGTTACTTACACCATTGAAGGAGAAAAAGGAAATACGGCTAGTTCTACCGCTTTAAAACCTGCTACTGTTGAAACCGGTGCAGAAATTATGGTTCCAATGTTTATAAAGGAAGGTGATATTATTAAAGTTGACACCAGTAACAGAACATATAACGAGCGGGTAAAAAAATAACGAGAAAAATCCTTAATATTTCAATCCGGTCTGAATTAGACTGGATTTTTTTGTGCCTTATTTTCGCGACGGGAATAAATGTCGATGGCAACAATCATCGCTGTAAAACCCCAAAATGGAACAGATATTTTATCGGTATCTAAAAAATTATTTAAAAAACCATGAACGTAATAAGTGACCAAACTTACTAACGCTGTTAGAACAAAAGCTCTTAAACGAGTTTCTTTTAAACGGGTGTAAGTATTAACTGCGGTATATATTACAACTCCGATAATTAAAAGGTAGGTAAGTAGCCCCATAATTCCCGATTCGGACAGAGGCCCCAAATATTCGCTGTGTGCATTTCCCCCATCGGCTGAGTTAGTACTTATAATTGTTCGGTCTTTACTTAATTGATATGGTGCATACTGAAACATATATGTTCCCGGACCATATCCAAAAATTGGTTTGTCGGCAAACATTCGAATGGCACAACTCCAACGGTTTATCCTTTCAAGGTTTGACGCATCCGTTGTAATATTCGACATCGACGAAATGTGAGTAGTCAAATTTGATGACGACTGTTCTGAGTTCTGTTCTAAGGCCATAAATATTTGAGTTTGAAACAACAAAAACAAAGTAATGACCGATACAAAAGTTATAAATATAGGTTTAAATTTAATCTTTAATCTAATCATTCCCCAAACTCCCAAAGCAATAATAATACTTAGCCATGCCGCCCGACTGTACGACAACATAAATCCTAAAAACAGAATTCCTAAAATCCCAAGTGAGATCATCTTCAAATTACGCGAAAGGAAACTGCTAAATGAAAACATCACGAAAAAAGGCAAATACATTGCTATAACCGCTCCATAGGAAGTATGATCGCTGTAAAAAGGAGATACCACAAAATGAGCTGCCTGTTTATCCCACAGTCCGTAGCCCAAATGCCGATACGTAGAATATAGTATTACAATAGCCAGTGAAATTACATACAGCCAAACATAACGTTCCAAATTTTTACCCTTGCTAAATAATTTAGTAGTTAACAAATATAGCCCAACGATAAACCAGGTTCTCATTAATAAAAATTTAAATGAAACCGTGGGCATTGAACTTGTTAAACAGGTAAGCAAGATCCAAAATAAGTTTAGATAAATAGCCAGCGAAACCGGATGTAATAGTATTTGTCTGTCGAAACTTTTTTCGTGCAATACTTTAAACAGAAAGAAAATTAGAAGTCCGAAAAGAAGTGGCTCGGTTGGCAAATACATATCAAAGCCTAAACCGGGCATTATTTCGTGTAACGGAATTGAAAGTGGTGCAAAAAAGGCAATTAAATAAACAATTTTATCAAACGAAAAAATAACCACCAACAATACCGCTAAAACTATTGGAAGTGCGTTTAATACCATCATATCTTTTTTTACCACAAACCAAATGTTCAACAGAATAAAACTCATTGAAATGAGGTAAAAAAGAGAAATTTTTATGATGGGCTTCTGTATCACCAGTTACTCCTCTTTGCGGTAATCTAAAACCAAAAAAACCAACAATGCCAGAAAAACTGCTGAGAGCGTTGAAAATGCAACAATTAACCAACGGACCGGATAGGATTTTTTGTCTGCAGGAAAAGGAGACTCTACAATATGGCTGTAAGTAATCTTCTTGTTCGCTTCCATTAATGCAATATCTTTAACCAAAGTTAAAGAATCAACTATCCCATTTAATTTATTAAATTTCTTTTCCAAAATATATGCTTGCGCACCGAAATCCTTTAAATTATCCAATTGCTTTTTAATAATTTTAGTATCGGATGTTCCTCCATTATTTTCAGATAAAGCCAGCATATAACCTTCAGTTACACTTTTAATCTGAGAAGAATAACTAATGATTTCTGTTTTATCTCTTAAGTTTTGCAGCAAATTAGAAATTGAATCAAGTTCATGAGTTTTAAGCTCAACGAATTCCTTAGTAATATTAGCTACTTCCTTGTATTTGAGAGAATGTAAGTTCCCAATTTTTCTATTGTAAAAATGAATAATTGAATCGCACATTTCACTGGCACGCTTTGGAGATTCATCCATTACTTTTAACTCAACTGTTTCATATTCGGTTTTACTAGTATTAACATTATCATTATAAATGTTGAACATATATGTTAAATAATGTTCGTCAGTTTTATTAATTCTATAAACTTCATCCAAATTAAAAGCATCAAACATTTTTAACTTAATGTCATTCGAGTTTAAAATTTCGAGCATCTGTTCTGTTTCCGACTCTTCACTTAAAACGGCAAGATTTATTGGATAAATACGTGCAGTAGATTTATATTTCGGTTGAATAAAAGCTGAACCAGAAAATATAGCAGATAAAATAATAGCTGCAATTCCTATAGTTATAAAGTGAAATTTACGATTCCAAATTAAATTTAGGATGCGTTGATTGTCAAAAAAATTGTTCATAAGATTTGGTTTCAATACGATAGCATTATTTCAACGAAATTGAGTGAATTTTAGTATTTGAAAATCAGATTTTGAATGACTATTCTGCCGTTATCAGAAAATAGTTCTTTTTTCCCTTTTGAGCCAGAATATATTTCCCGCCAATTAAAAATTCACTATTAATTTCTAAGTCAGGATTAACAATTTTTTCTTTGTTGATACTCAGCCCATTACCTTTTATAGTTCTACGCAATTCTCCTTTCGACGGGAATACTTCAGTTTTCTCAGTTAAGAAATCAATTACATTAATTCCGGCACCTAATTCTGCTTTTGCTATTTTAAATTGTGGAACACCTTCAAAAACGGAAAGGAAAGTACTTTCGTTTAATTTATGAAGTTGTTCGGCAGTACCTTTGCCAAAAAGAATCTGCGATGCAGCAACTGCCATTTCATACTCTTCTTTTGAGTGTACCATTGTTGTAATTTCCTCAGCCAATTTCTTTTGAAGGATGCGAATGTGCGGAGCTTCTTTGTGTTCTACAACCAGCTTTTCAATTTCTTCTTTCGATAATAAAGTGAATATTTTGATGTAACGTTCTGCATCTTCATCAGAAGTATTTAACCAAAATTGGTAAAATTGATAAGGAGTTGTTCTTTCCGGATCGAGCCAAACATTTCCCGATTCTGTTTTTCCAAATTTTGTTCCGTCAGCTTTTGTAATTAATGGGCAGGTTATTGCAAATGCGTCACCTCGTCCTTTTTTCCTAATCAATTCTGTACCGGTGGTGATATTACCCCATTGGTCGGAACCTCCCATTTGTAATTTACATCCGTAATGCTCATTTAAATGTAAAAAATCGTACCCCTGAACCAATTGATAGGTGAATTCTGTAAATGACATTCCGGATTTTGATTCTTCTCCCAGACGCTTTTTTACGCTGTCTTTCGACATCATATAGTTTACAGTAATATGTTTCCCAATATCCCTGATAAAATCCAGGAATGAAAACTCTTTCATCCAATCGTAATTGTTAACTAAAAGAGCTGCATTTGGTTCTCCACTTTCAAAATCAAGAAATTTGGAAAGTTGATTTTTTAGACAATCCTGATTGTGACGTAACGTAGGCTCGTCCAATAGATTTCTTTCCTGCGATTTGCCTGAAGGATCTCCAATCATTCCGGTTGCACCACCAATTAATGCAATTGGTTTATGCCCTGCAATCTGAAGATGTTTCAACATCATTACACTAACTAAATGACCTATATGCAAAGAGTCGGCAGTTGGATCGATACCAACGTAAGCAGATGTTAGTTCTTTGCTCAATTGTTCTTCGGTACCAGGCATAATATCATGCAACATGCCTCTCCATTTCAACACTTCTACAAAATTCATCGGAATAAGATTTAAAAAATTTGCGCAAAGATAAAAAATGCTAATTGTTATTCAGGTTGTTCAGGAATAAAATTCAATAAATGAAGGATTTGTGAAATTATGAATGAGCAATTCAACAATTTTCAAATGAAACCAAAAAACGAATTATGTTTTATTTACTCAATTAATAAATGCTTAATATAATTTTAAAAACCGTATCTCGTTCAAACAATCTTTTTATACCAGGGATCATCATTGTTTGAATTATTTTCATCCCAAAAGTCGAGAAAAGGAAAAATTGTGGGTGCAAAATTTCGAATGGGCACGTACATTTGCGATTCCGATTTTGCTTTTTTTGAAAGAATATTTACATCTTCATCTATCTTGTCGAATATAACCAAAACAATACTTAAAAAAAGTGCCGCACGCAAAATACCAAAAACCAATCCTGCCAATCTGTTTATGAAACCAAGCATTACCGTTTCAACTAACTTATTCACCACATTTCCAACAATATGTACCAAAATAACAATTACCACAAATGTTATTATGAACGATGCGATGTTGAGGTGATCCCATTTCCAGTCAAAGTTTTCAACTAAAAATTCCGATGTAACGTATGAGAATTTAATTGCACCCCAAATTCCTAAAATCAAGGCTGCCAACGATGCCAGCTCAACAATTAAACCTTTCCGAAATCCGCCAATTGCCGAAAGGATAAGTAATATTCCGAGAACAATATCAATGTAATTCATAATAGTAGATATAGTTTATTCATTGTAAAAATAACGATTCACCCAAAAAGAAAAAGAATTATACAGATTATTATTCTGTAAATAGTTGCAAATTAGCACGAAAAATTTGTCAATTGTATAATCTGAATACTTTCTTCAATATTTTAATTTAAATTATTTATAGATTTGACATACTATAACTTGAAAAAAAACAGATGCCTCTTCTAAATTCGGTAATAAAGTGGATAAACATTAGACGGAACTACCAAATTCAGTACTACCGCGAATATCCGCTTGAAATTCAAAACGAAACCCTGGTAAGTTTGCTTAACAATGCAAAAAATACTGAATGGGGTAAAAAACATAAATATGTCAAAATATCATCGGTAAAGGAATTTCAGAAGGCCGTTCCATTACAAAATTATAACGATATAAAACCATTTGTTGATCGTTTGCGTCAGGGAGAAAAAGATTTACTTTGGCCGGGCGAAGTAAAATGGTTCGCCAAATCGTCGGGAACCACCAGCAATAAAAGTAAGTTTATTCCGGTAACAAAAGAATCATTAGAAGACTGCCATTTGCGTGGACCAAAAGATGTTTTTGCCCAGTATATTAAAAATCACCCCGAAACAAAAATCCTAAAAGGGAAGATGCTGACTTTGGGCGGAAGCCACCGGGTTAATAATGTTAGTAATAATTCGTATTACGGCGATTTATCGGCCATTATGATTGAAAATGTTCCTTTTTGGACTGATTTTATTCGAACGCCCACAACTGAAATTGCTTTAATTGAAGAGTTCGAAGAGAAAATTGAAAAAATAATTGAAACTACACTCGATCAGAATATAAGTTCGTTTGCAGGAGTTCCTTCGTGGTATTTGGTGCTTTTTAAAAGGTTGTTGGAAAAAACAGGAAAATCGAATATATTGGAAGTTTGGCCAAACATGGAAGTTTTTGCCCATGGCGGTGTAAATTTCGAACCATACCGTGCACAATATCAAAAATTCATACCGTCAGAACAGATGCATTATATGGAAACGTACAATGCTTCGGAAGGATTTTTTGCAATTCAGGATAACCAGGATCGCAACGACATGTTATTAATGTTGGATTATGGAATTTATTACGAATTTATTCCCATGTCGGAATGGGGAGATGAAAACCAACGGGTTTTAACTTTGGAAGAAATTGAATTAGACGAAAACTACGCCATGGTAATTTCGACTAATGCAGGTTTGTGGCGATACATAATTGGCGACACTGTTAAGTTTACAAATAAATACCCATTCAAAATAAAAGTTACCGGACGAACAAAACATTTTATCAATGCTTTTGGCGAAGAAGTAATAATTGACAATGCGGAACGAGCCATGCAAATTGCATGTAACTACTCTGGCGCAGTTGTAAATGAATACACTGCCGGTCCAATTTTTATGGACGAAAAACAAAAAGGGACACACCAATGGATTATTGAATTCGAAATTCCCCCAAAAGATTTAGAGCATTTTACAAAAATTCTCGACAATTCGTTAAAAACCCTAAACTCCGATTACGAAGCAAAACGCCATAAAAATCTTGCGCTGGAAAAACCCCACATTATTTCGGCACCAAAAGGGACATTTTATAAATGGATGAAAAAAAGGGGGAAAGTTGGCGGGCAAAACAAAATTCCCAGGTTGGCGAACGACCGAAAATATCTGGATGAACTTATGAACATGTTGCAGAATAAAACTTAAAATTTTATACTTTAGATTTTCAAAGTAAATAATCCTCGGGGCAAGCCCACGAGGCATTGAAGAAAATATTTTTGGATCCCGAGGCAAGCCTCGAGGTATTAAACCTTAATGAGAATAAATTAAGATATGCATATTGCAGTAGCAGGAAATATTGGTGCCGGAAAAACCACATTAAGTGAATTGCTGGCCAAACATTATAAGTGGACTCCCCATTACGAAGATGTGGATCAAAATCCATATTTAAACGATTTTTACAACGACATGCAACGTTGGTCGTTTAACCTTCAAATCTACTTTTTGAACTCCCGGTTTCAACAAATTCTCGATATTCGGGAATCGGGTAAAACAATCATTCAGGATCGTACGATTTATGAAGATGCGGAGATTTTTGCACCCAATTTGCATAGTATGGGTTTAATGAGTACACGCGATTTTAATAATTATAAAAAATTATTCGATTTGATGGTGAGCCTAATTCAGCCACCCGATTTGTTAATTTACCTCCGTGCAACTGTTCCTACTTTGGTGAACCAGATTCAGAAAAGGGGTCGTGAATACGAAAATTCAATTCGGCTCGACTATCTAAAACAACTAAACGATCGTTACGAAAGTTGGGTTAATGGTTATAAAATGGGGAAGCTTCTAATTATTAATGTTGATAATTTAGATTTTATCTCGAATCCAGAAGATTTGAGTTTTATTATCGACAAAATAGACGCACAGATTCACGGATTATTTTAATCGAATAATTGTTGGATAAATAAAATCCCAAAAATAATTACTATTATTTTTGGGATTTCTGGTTCTACGAACTTTAATTCCGAACAGTTTATGCAATAATCTGTTGAATCTCTTTTTGAATTTCAGGCCATTGTTCGTCGGGTAAATTGGCTCCCATAACTTCTACAACTTTCCCCGAAATTAAAGCAGCAATTTTACCACATTTTTCTAAACTGTAATTATTGGTTAAACCATAAAAAAATCCGGCAGCATAACTGTCTCCTGCACCTGTGGTATCAATGGCGTTTGCTTTTATAGTACCAACGGTTGTAAGCTCGTTTTTATATTTAATGTACGAACCTTCTTTCCCCACTTTTACAATTGCCAATTCGCACATTTCTGCAATTTCATTTAAAGCTTCTTTTGGTTCTTTTCCGGTAAAACTTTTGGCTTCTTCTTCGTTGGCAAAAACAATATCGATACTATTTTTTATTAAATCTTTCAAAAATTCCAGATTAGCTTCTACCACGTTAAAACTAGATAAGTCGATGGCAACTTTTAATCCTTTTGCTTTTGCCATTTCTACCCCGGCTTTAATTAACGCGTGATTAAAAACCAAATAACCCTCCATGTACACATAATCATATCCATCGAATATTCCCGGATCAAAATCATCGGGTGTTAAATCCGCTGCTGCACCAAGATAAGTTGCCATTGTACGTTCCGAGTCCTGACTAACCAGACCCATAACACGGCCTGTGTTTTTTTCACTGTATTTTAAATGTGTGGTAATCCCTTTTCGCTCGAAATCTTGTTTGAAAATTTGCCCCAATTTGTCGTTGCCAATTTTACCTAAAAAACCACCGTTTCCACCTAAACTTGCTAATGAACGCATTGTATTTGCCACAGAACCACCCGTTGACATTTCGCTCGTTTCAGAATAAGTTGCGTCGTATATTTTTTGTGAAAGTTCAGTATCAACCAGTGTCATACTACCCCGTGGCAAGCCAAATATTTTAAGAACTGAATCGTTTTTTAAAACTGAAATAATATCGACTAAGGCATTTCCAACTCCTAAAACTGCTGGTGTTTTTGTATTGCTGTTCATTTATTCTTTTTTAGCTATTAATTTTTTCCAACCCATTAACGAGAGAAAAAAAAATTCTAGATTTGGCATTGTTATTTATGGAGTGCAAATATAGGTTAAAACTGTTGCAAACGAAAGTTGTTATTTCGAAGTTATTCTGGTGTATTTTCTGTCTATTCCTAAAACGGAGTTTTATCATTATTTAACCGTGGAAATCCATTAATCATGTTTTTATATGGAGTCTTTCCATTTCGTTGTAGTTAAATTTATAACGACACTTTATTTCAACCGCCCATCCATGTTGTTTTTATTTTCGGGCTGAAGAGGAAATTTAACCGGTTTATTATCGCGGGTTGAACGATAGATGGCAGTAAAAAGTTCAACGGTTCTGCGGCCATCTTCGCCAGTTACCAATGGTTCCCTGTTCTTTTCCAGCGCATGCAAAAAGTCTTCAATTTGTCGTTCCATGTAAAAAACCATCGGATCGATGTTATTGAAATGGGCAGAATCTTCTTCCACCCATTTTGCCAACATTTTTTCTTCGCCGGGCACCGACCAAACATCATTTACCGGCGGTTCCAAAATATTTGACATTCCTGCAATAAACATTGCCCCTCCATCGGTTTGCACTCCCACTGATGCTCCGTTTTCACCGTGAACCTGCACTTTCCCATAAATGCCAGGCTTTTCTGAATTGCTTACAATTATATTTCCAATTCCACCATTTTTGAATTTTACAATTGCAACCGCGGTGTCTTCCACTTCAATGTAGGGATGATTCAGGTTTTTCCACAAACCATAAACTTCGTCAATTTCGCCCATAAACCAAAGCAGAATATCCAGTTGATGTGGAGCCTGATTTACTAAAACCCCGCCACCTTCCTTACGCCAGGTACCGCGCCATTCGTTGGCATCGTAATAATTTTTGTCGCGCCAACCTAGCATGTTAATGGTACCGAATACCGGCCTACCAATTTTACCGGCACCGATTGCATCTTTTACCCGTTTTACCGGTTCGTACCAGCGCCGTTGACTAATTACACCCAATTTTACTCCTGCATTTTTACAGGCTTCAATTATTTTATCCGAATCTTCCAGTGTGGATGCCAATGGTTTTTCAACTAAAATATTTGCTCCGGCTAAGGCTGATTCCAAAACTGGTTCCAAATGAAATGGATGAGGAGTGCAAACAATCACCAAATCAACTTTCTCTTGCTTTACTAAATTTTTAATTTCAGAATAAAAAGTTACACCATATTGAGCAGCAAAAATTTCAGCTGTTTTTGGCGTTCGGCTCCAAACTCCGGCAAGTCGGGCGTTGGGAATATTTTCGATTGCTTTTGCATGGAGGTGAGCTACTTTTCCGCAGCCCAAAATAGCAATGTTGTAAATTTTCATATTGGAAAAAGTTGGAAAACGGTATTCGGAAGCTTAAAATTAATTTGTGCTAACCAAATAAAAACCATCCTCAGTAATGAATATTTCAAATAAGTTTATGGCATTAAAATCACTTTGTTCAAACCGGATTCTTTGTTGTACAAACGGCTAAACCATTCCGCTCCTTCGGAAAGTGGTGCCACGGCCGAAATCATTTTATCTACACTTATTTTGCCGGATGCGAGCAAATCGAGCACCAATTCGTATTCGCCATTTATAGCACAACTTCCCAGCAAAGACAATTCGGTTGTAACTACTTTTTGCAGCGGAATAGTTACTTCTGGTTTTAGGTTTCCGACCAAAACTGCAGTTCCTCCTTTCCGCAAACTGTTGATACAAAGATTTACCGTTTCAGAAATCCCAACTACTTCAAATCCAAAATCGGCTCCCCTATTTTTTGTCAATTCCATAATTTTGACCGACACATCTTTGTCAGTACTTTTAAAAGTGTGCGTTGCGCCAAATTCTCTGGCTAATTCCAATTTATTATCATCTAAATCCATGGCGATAATTGGATTTGCTCCGGCAATTTGCAACATTTTCACCACAAATACCCCAACCATTCCTGCTCCAACTACAACAGCACTTTTACCGGGTTGAATTTTAGAAACATTAACAGCGTGTGCAGCAACTGCAACCGGTTCAACCATGGCCGCTTGTTCAAAAGAAACGTTATCCGACAACTTATATAAAATATGTGCTGGCATTGAAATGAATTCAGCAAAAGCACCGTGTTTTTTATATTCCAATGGCGACACGCCCAAAACTTTCCGGTTGTCGCTCAGATTGTAATGTCCTTTTCGGGTGTACCAATCATCAAGTTTATAAATGGTAGAATCGAAAGTTACCCTATCGCCAATATGCCAGCCTTTAACTTCTACGCCAATTTCTGCAATTTCACCAGAAGCTTCGTGCCCCATAACTAAGGGTGTTTGTCTGCGGCCAGTACTTCCGTCCATTCCGTGAACATCGCTGCCACAAATTCCGCAGGCTTTTACTTGAATCAGAACTTCATTAGCCTCAATTGTCGGCTTCGGAAAATCACGATAGTTGAGTTCCATGTATTTATCGAGAACAAGTGCTTTCATAATTGGAATCTAAAAATTAACAATTCAACTGCGCTCACTTTGACTGTCAGGCTGAGCGAAGTGGAACTCTTATTAAAAATCTTTTATCGCAAAAGAATAATTTTCTCCGGCTATTGTTTCGCTTGAAATTTGTTTCCCATTGTAACGCAAATTTAATTTGTTTCCGAGTAAGGATTTTACAACAACTGAAACTAATTTTCCATTTTCCCAGGAAATCGTAAACTCAAAACCTCCCCTTCCTTTTATTCCTGAAATTTTTCCGGTTGAAAGTGCTGAAGGAAGTGCAGGAACAATATCCTGGTAGAAATTACCGTTTTCGTCTCGCAAATGAGATTGCAATAGCATCTCCGTAATTCCTGAAGTTGCCCCAAAATTACCATCGATTTGAAACGGTGGGTGCGAATCGAACAGATTTAAATACAATCCGCCCCTATCTTTCATATCGGTATCTTGTGTAATTGAAGGAACCATTAAATTTTTCAAAAGCAGAAAAGAATGATCACCATCGAGCAAACGCGCCCAGAAATTTATTTTCCATGCCCGCGACCAACCGGTCCCACCATCGCCACGTTGCGAAAGGGTTACTTTGCATGCTTCTGCAAATTCCGGAGTAGTTAATGGATGGATTTCGTTTCCAGGGTGCAATCCCCACAAATGAGAAACATGGCGATGCTCATTTTTAGGATCATCCAAATCTTCAAGCCATTCCTGTAATTGTCCATATTGACCGATCTGATTGGGTGCAATTTTTGCCTGTTTTTCTTTTAACATTTGTACAAATTCAGAATCTACACCAAGAACTTCTGCCGCTTCAACAGTGTTTGACAGTAATTCGCGAATAATTTGATGATCCATTGTTGGTCCCATTACCAACCCGCCAATTTCAGGGCTGTTGCTTGGACCACTAATTAGCCACTCCGGATGTTTTGGATCAGGAACCAGATATTCCGAGAAAAAACGGGAGGCCTCTCTTAAAACGGGGTAGGCTATGTTTTTTAGATAATCTTTATCTCCGGTAAATTGGTAATGCCACCACAAATGCTGACTCAGCCATGCACCACCGCTAATCCAAAGTCCGTGATTTGCATTATTAATAGGAGCAGATCCACGCCACAAATCGGTGTTGTGATGTGTAACCCAACCATTCATATCGTAATGTTGTTTTGCGACATTGATACCCGTTTTCGACAACTCTTCTACCATTTTAATCAACGGCTCTGTACATTCCGAAAGATTAGTAATTTCTGCCGGCCAGTAATTCATTTCTGTGTTGATGTTAATGGTGTACTTGCTGTCCCACGGTGGAGCTAAACGGTCGTTCCAGATTCCCTGTAATGTAGCGGGTTGCGTACCCGGCCTCGACGATGAAATCAATAAATATCGTCCGTAATTATATAATAATGAAACAAGAGATGGATCTTCATCTTGCTGAAATGAAACCAATCTTTCGTCGGTAGAACGTTCGGAAATTTCAGAACTACCCAAATCCAGATTCACCCGACTGAATAATTTCTGATAATCTTCGATGTGTTCGGTTTTCAGTGTTTCATAGGATTTTCCTTCCAGACCTGCCAGATAATCTTTGCAGCGTTCTTCCGGATTTGCAGAAATATCGTTGTAATCAACAAAACTTGTGGCCGCCACCAAATACAATGTGGTACTTTTTGAATTTGCAACTTTTATTGAATTTTCAGTTTGAATAATTTCACCACCCTCATTTACAACTTTTAGGCGCGCTTCGAATGTAATTTTACTTTCGGGGTAGGGTTTCCCAATAAAATCCAGTTCTTTGGGATAATTGTTTGCTTTCCCTTTTAAAACAATTTCATCGCCTTCTACGGAAACTGTATAATTTTCGTGAGGAGAATCGAGGCCAACCGTAAAGTTGAGAGACCCGTTTTTAGCTGATTCTATTCGAATTACAATTGCCTGATCGGGTTCCGATGAAAAAATTTCCCGTTTGAATTTCACCTCATCAACTTCATATAAAACAGAGGAAATGGCATCTTCTAAATCCAGTTTTCGTTTGAAATTTATTGCTTTTTCATGACCCGGAAAATCGAGTAATATGTTTCCAAATGGTTCGTAGCACTGTTGCCCAAATGGTTGCGACATAAATTTTTCGTTTCCGAGTTTGTGCGCTTCGCCCTGTTTTCCCGCCCAAAGGAGTTGCCGAATTTGATCAAGGTATTTGTAAGCTCCCGGGTGGGCATAATCGTGCGGTTGCCCGGTCCATAAAGTTTCTTCGTTAAATTGGATGGTCTCTTTTTCAGTTCCGCCGTAAATCATTGCTCCCAACCGTCCGTTTCCAATTGGTAGAGCTTCTGTCCAATTCGACGCTGGTTTATTGTACCACAAATCCAAAGCTGGATTAATTTTCTTTTCACTTTCTGAAAAATTGTTGCATGAAATCTGCGGCAACAAACACAAAATCAGGATAAGAAATATTAGATTTTTCATTTTTGTAAGATTAGGTTTTTCTATTTTCCCAAACATACAAATAATACAATTACCTTTAATAAATTAATAAGAGAATGTTCGTTTTTCAAGCCCATTCTGAACATCTTCATTTTTCATAAAAATGCCAAAGTAAATCTCGAAACCGTTCCGGATTTATTTTTTCGATTGTAAGAAATCAACCATACTTTAATTGCAAATAGATTATTTTTTACAAGCATACAAACATTGGCGCTTTAGATCATTTGTATGAATATTCTAAAATGGATAATTTGCAAAAAAGGTTTTTTATGATTGACACACTATTTCAATCGTACAAAAATAATTTGTGGTATTTATAACAGAAGTATCCAGCAATTCTTATTTAATAATCCCCCGGCCTCTCCGGGGGATTTTAGATCTATTTAATTATTCAATTAAACAAATCAAACTTATGATGTAAAAAGAGGTTTAATTTGGATGTACAGCGTCCCATTAGTTCAAATGAATCTTATTCTACCTGTTGGGACTTCAATTGGCACTAACATGAAATCATTTTTAACTTACATTTTACTGTTTCTTATCTTTTAATAACAGATGATCTGACGGATCAAAAATGTGATAAAATTTTTCAGATCAACTGGTTTGTTTAGATTTGTTAGTAAGGAGTAGTTTAATATAGAAAAACGTTTCAACCGATAAGCAGGAACAAGAGAAAGTTTAAAGGGATTTTTTATAATCTGAAGGAGTAAAACCTGTTTCTTCTTTAAAAATCCGGTTAAAAGTAGATTTTAAATTGAACCCGCACTCAAAAGCAATTCCTAAAATTGTGAAGTTTTTATATGCAGGATTAATTAACATTTCTTTTACTTCTTCAACCCGAAATTCATTTATCAACTTGTAAAAATTCTTCTTTTGACTTGAGTTGATTACATGTGATAATTTATGCCTTGAAATATCCAGATCATCTACCATCATTTGGAAACAATACTCCGAATTAAGGTATGGTTTTTTATTTTTCAAATAACTAAAAACCATATTTTTAATCTCCTCAACTTGTTGTTCCTTTACAGCTGTGCTTTTATACTTTGCTTCAGAAATCCCAACTAGATTCTTATTATCTCCCCTTTTTATTTTATAAATTGCTGATTGTTTATTTCCGAAAAAAACCAAAATAAAAGTAAATATTGTAAGATTGATATGAAGGTTTGAAATCTCAATGAAAGTTCTATTTGTAAGTTTCTCAATGTTGGATATAAAAGTATCGGTTACAAAAAAGATCAAAAATAAAAGCATCATAAAAATTAACCAATTTAATGTATTTCGCCCGGTGTAATTAGAAAAGTTAAAGGGAATATCTTTACGATGCTGGAAAATGAGATTCAGGCTTAAAACCCAATAAATGATTAATGAAACCACCAGTAAAGTAAAATAGATATTATTGTAAATATAATGCGGATTTTCAGTCAAATTAGAAGAACTATTGACCGATACCGAATGACCGAATGACCGATAAATTTCAATAACAAAAAAAGGTATTGTGTGCAGCGCAACACTCCATTTTAAAATAAATTTTTCATTTGTTAAGGAACTAACGTATAAAAAAAGTAAGGGGCCATGTAAAAATAAAATAGGAAATACTCCGATATTTAAAAAATCAAGGGTATCAAATGGGAGCAATTTTGTTCCCAAAGACACAGCAATAATTGCCAGCCAAAAAGCAATTATCATAAAACTGATATGCTTTGGCCTTTTTGTGACAAAGATTAATATTCCAAAAATAGCCTGGATAAATCCGATTAGTGATATTGTTTTAATCATTAACGAAATATATACAAATTTTATATTGTCATCTTTGACTGGTGCAGCAGTTTTAGGTTTAATATCAAATAAGTAATGAAACGATAACTTACTAATCTGCTTTTGGAGTCAACCTCAAAATCGTATCTGGTTTGTTTAAAACCACATAAATTGCACCGTCGGATCCGGTAGAAACATCGCGAACACGACCAGCACCTTTTAAAATTACTTCTTCGTGCATCACCCTATCATTTTCAATGTCGAGCAAACGCACTTCCTCATATTTCAAAGCACCAACCAGTAATTTGTTTTTCCATTTTTTGAACAGATCGCCTGAATAAAAATCGAGCCCGCAAACTGCAGTGGAAGGTTTCCAGTATAAAATGGGTTGTTCTAGTCCGGGTTTATGTGTTAACTCTGTAATTATAGTACCATTATAATTTAAACCATAAGTAATTACCGGCCAACCGTAATTTTTTCCTGCTTCAATTAAATTCAGTTCATCGCCACCCATCGGACCATGTTCAGTTGCCCAAAGTTGTCCGGTTTCAGGATGAATTGCCATTCCCTGAATATTTCTATTCCCTAAGGAATATATTGATTTCATCGCCTCTTTTTCATCCATAAAAGGGTTGGAATCAGGAATTAAACCGTCTTTATGTATTCGGTGCACTTTCCCATTCGGACGGGTAAAATCTTGTGCATGCACATCTGCTCCGCGTTCACCAATGGAAAAATAAAGATAGCCCCACGGATCAAATACAATACGACAACCATAATGATGGCGAGTTGTACGGTAGGTTTCATGAGGAGCTTCAAATATAATTTCGCTTTCAGTCCAAGTATTATTGTTGATTTTACCTCGCTCTAAACGAGTCATAGCAGGAGGTCGCTTCCCTTCGGTAACATTTTCCAATACATGACTGTAAGCCAAATAAATCCAACCATTTTTATCGTAATCAGGGTCAATGGCAACATCCATTAATCCACCCTGTCCTTCGTTTAATACTTTTGGTGTGTTTTTAACCGGCTCGACTTGTAACTTTCCATGTTTTACAACTCGCAATCTACCCGGGCGTTCAGTTATTAAAGCAGTGCTTGCATCTATAAAATCAATTGCCCACGGAACTTCTAATCCTTCAGCAAAAATTTCAACATTTACATCGTAATCCAGTGTTTCCAATTCTTTAACAATCGGTGGTTTTTCTGCTCCCCCTTTTTTAGTTTCTTCCTGAACATATTTCATCATCGCACGAACCTCATCATCATTTAACGTTTTTTCGTATGATGGCATTCCAAGGTGGGCAATTCCAAATTTAATGTTTCGGAAAACATAGCCGTCTTCGGCTCCAAATTGCCAAATTTCATCAATCAAACTTGTGGCGTTTCCTCCGTTTAAATCGGCACCGTGGCATTGAGCACAGTTTTGTTGATAGAGTGCTGCACCGTCTTGAGCATTAACACAAAAAGTTGAGGTTAAAAGCAGAATTACAAATAAAATTGGTTTGATTTTAAAATTTGACGATTTCATCTTGAATGATTTATTGTACACTAATATAAACAATTTCAAGGGAAAAAGTTCAATTGGTTCTGAATCAACAATTGAATTTCAGGCAGACAATTATTCAAGAAACTTGCCAATCACTTTCGCCCACAAATCGTATCCTTTCTTATTCATGTGCAAGCCGTCTTCAATAAAAATGTCCTGATACACATTTCCTGATTCATCGAGCATAATATTCCACACATCGGCAAACTCAAGATTGTCTTGTTTTTTGCAGAATCTCTCCAGCTTTTTATTGAGTTTAATGTAATCTTTTTTCAGGTTATCGCGGGCAATACTTGGTTTTGGTGAAATTAAGATAACTGTTGTTTGTGGCAAATCTCTTTTGATTTTTTCAACTAATTCTTTAGCCTCTTTTAAAATTTTGGCTAATTTTTTATCGCTTGCAACATCGTTATCTCCTTCATAAATAAACAAGATTTCAGGAGTTTGTTTGGTAATCAGTTCATCGTAAAAATAAATGAGATCACTAAACTGTGAACCTCCAAAACCATTATTAATCACATTGTATTTAGGAAAATACGCTTGAACATCTTTCCACATTCTTACACTTGAACTACCCGCAAAAACCACTAGTTTTTTATCGGGACTAAAATTGTACTCTGTATTAAATAGCTGATCAACTTGCTCTTTAAAACGGGTTGGATCTTGCGCGTTTGTAGTTAAAAATCCCAATAATGAAATTCCCAGAATAAGTACTTTGAAATTGAATTTTTGTTTCATTCTTTTTGAATTTAGATGCATTTTTAAAAAATAAGTTTACAATTGTTTTGATTTATCCAAACCACTCGCGTGTCCGCCCTTGCAAGTTCCCCAAAATATCAATAGTTGAATTAACATCGTTTACAACCTGAAAGTCGAACATTCCAACACAAATAAAATCTGCACCGTTTTTAAACGCCCAGTTAAATCCATCTTCGGGTTTTAATGCGCCGGCAGCTAAAACTTTAAATCCCATTACCGGAACTTTGGCACGTTGCACAAATTCAGTTGTTCTATCGGGAAATAAACAGAAAATATTATTGTGGAATTTGTTGTGGTCGAGATAATTTTTTCCATCCACTTCAAAAGGCACGCGATTTTCCATGGGGTGTGCCGACCAATATTTATCGTGGTGCATGGTTTTCATGTAATAATCGGGAATAATACCTTGTTCTTCGCAAGCAATTAATGCATCAACTGTATGCGATGCCAGGCCGGCTGTGTAACCCTGACTGCGAATCCGATCCATCATTTTTTCAATTACATCAATCCGGTTGTCGCGCACCAGCCAATCGCACCAGTTTCCTTGAACCTGAATAATGTCAACACCGTAATCGATGGCTTTATTAATATTAATATAGTAGTCTTTTTCTTTCATTTCGGGTGCCACTTGCGAAATAACCTTGATTTTACTTCCGGTCATTCTTTTGTATTTCGCAATGGTTTCGTTGGTAGGGAAACCAATGTTAATGGTATTAATTCCTGCTTTTTCGGCTAACATCAATGTTTCAAAAATCTTCTTTTCAGTGTTGTACGCGCGAAAAAGTGATGGGACATAAATCAAATCGCGGGAATGTGCCCAGCCTCCAATTAGGTTGCCTCCCAAAACCAAACGACTAATTTCATGATCTCCAATTTTGCCTTTTGGAAGTTCACCTTTTAGTTCACTAATATCGGCACCACCAATTTGAATGGTTGCCCCCGACAAAGTATCTACTCCGAATTGTTGCTGGTCGCGAAATGCACCCCAACCTAAAACGCCAAGTGCAGGAATAGTCGCTAAATTTTTTAATACTTCACGTCGTGAATTATCGGGTGCATCCGATTCTTTGGCTTCATCAACAACTTCCTTTTTGGAAGAAAACAGTTTTAACGCATAAAGTCCGTACCCTTTTTCTTTTATGAGAATTAGCACCACCAGTGCCAAAGCCTCAATTAAATTTTTATTTACGATGTACAAATTCCCTTCAATTGGCCCCATTAACGAACCCCCAAACGGAGGATATGCGAAATAATAAAGCACCAGTAAAACAATTCCTGAAACGGAAGAAATACGCATTGCGAGTCCAACAAAAAGGCTGAATCCAATTAGGATTAATCCTGCCATATTCACGGGATCGACAATATTCATCAACGCTTCTAAGCTTCCCATCCATTGATAAAAACCGGAAAAAGGCCCGATGGAATTTGACAAATAACCGGCGGCACTCCAATTTCCAATTATTAATTTCGAAATTCCTTCGTATAAAAAATGCCACCCAATGGCAACTCTAAAAACGGTGATGACTAATTTTTCCCAGTTCAAATTTTTCATGGTTTAGTTTTTTATTCCTGAATTATTGTTTCATTTTTTGGTGAATTAATTTTGCAATAATTATTTGACCTTCCGCACTTAAATGGACACCGTCATCAGATAAAACTCCAAATACCGGTTCAAGTGGGGTGTGTACATCAATAAACGCGACATCTATTTTTTGTGCTACTTTTTTAAACTCCTTAACCAGGTAATTTACTCTTCCTGAACCTCCTTTGTATTTATCTAAAAGAATTTCATCCGCTCCATATGGAGGAGGTGTAACGACCAATATTTTAGGAGGGACTTTAATTTTCTTGTGGTTTTTGATCATTGAAATCAGTTTCTCCAAATTCCCTGGAACCTCTTTTAATTGATCGTCGAAAATTGCTTTGCAGTCGTTAGTACCCAACAAAACTACAATATAATTAGGCGAACCAGCATTATTAAATGCTTGATTAATATAATCATCAATCATTTCCAACGTGTTAAGTCTTTTGGTATTTCCATTGTTGAAACCAATAGTATTTCCCGAAACCGACGTATTTACAATCAAATCGTAAGGTCTTAACTTTTTAAGTTGATTCACCCAACCATGTTCGGCAGCCCCATTGGAATCGCCAATCACCAGAATATTTTTCGAAGGAATAGGATTTAAGCCAGCTTGCTCGATCATTTCATGTGCTCCTTCAAAAACAGTCAAATAGATTTTATCCTGAAAAGAATTTCTATAAACAATTTTTCGATCTCCCACTTTTTCATTATAAATCATCCCCGGAAGATTTTGTTGCCTAAGTAGTGTTTCCCTGATTTTATTCGAAACTAAAGATTCAACATTTTCAGGTTGAAAATCATTAATAACCTTATTGTAAAAATCAACAGTTTGCGAGATAGGAACCGATCCTGTATAACCGTCGTGAACTCCACAATACAAGAAAAGCTTGCTGTTTTTTCGTTTGTTAATCGGTGTTTCCATAAAAATAGGCGATCTTGAAATAGCTTCAGCCACATCAATCGTTAGTGTATCTCCGGTAGTTACCAACGCAATATGTTTTGCGTAATTATTTTTACGTCCCAACGATTCGTTGTACCAATTTACTAAATCGGAAATGCCTACCCACGATGAGAATGAACGAACATTGTGTTTCGATTTCATATAAGCAAGCATGGTTGCAAAGCCACCACCACTAACTCCTATAATATGAATATTTGATGGATCGACATTCCCATTTTCAATTGCAAAAGAAATCGCATCATCAATATCTGAAACAACAAATTTACTTCCACAAGCTTTGGGTGAGTTGTTCGAACCCCTAAAATTAGGGTGAATATAGTTCCACCCATTTTCTGCAATTTGTATGGACAGGGGATCTCTTTGAGTATAATCACCGCTCCAGGTATGAAGACTAACGATTAATGGTTGTGGTATTTCATTTTCCGGGAAATGAATAAATGCTTTTTGAAGTTCCCCGTCCGCAGAAGACGGAATTTCAACCTGTTTGAAAGGTTCAGACCAGTTGCTATTTATTGTATCATCCCATTTAAGATTTTTTTGACCCTGAACAACTCCTGTGAAAAGTAGTAAAATCGCAATAAGTTTTAATTTCATGTTGCTAGATGTATTTCAACTAACAAAGTTGAAAAATATTTTTTAATAAATGCAATAATATAATTTTATCAGTTATGCACTACTTTTTCATTTTTAAACTTCATTTTAATTGAAATATGCTCTCATTTTCTACTTTTGTGATTCATTTAAAATGAAATAGGATGAACAAAGATTTCACAAAAACTGAATATAAATTACAATCAGTAAAAACCAAAAAAATATTTGACGACGAAGGCTGGACATTGGAAGCTCCCGGAGAAAAAGATCCAACCTTGATTCGTGCGATTTACGAAAAAACCCAAATTGAAGTAAAAGACAATTCGTGGGGATTGTACAAATTCGCCGACTGGTTGCCAATTGGCAGAACATTAAAAGGTTCGTCGGCACCGGTTACATATAAAAGCGAAGGACTCGCAAAAGAACTTGGTTTAAAAAATCTTTGGATTACATTTAGTGGATACTGGCCCGAAAAAGGAGCAATCATGAAAACGGGCTCGTTCAAAGAAACGGAAGCTTATTCGGTTTGTGGACGAATGACTCCCGAAATGGATAAAATACTCGTAGTTGCCTCTGCCGGAAACACGTCACGTTCGTTCGCAAAAGTTTGTTCCGATAATAATATTCCATTACTTATTTGTGTGCCTGAAGATAATTTAGGTGCACTTTGGTTCGATGCACCCCTAAACGATTGCGTGAAATTAATATGTAGTCGTTCGGGAAGCGATTATTTCGATGCCATTCATTTATCAAACATTGCCGCCGAAATAGAAGGTTTTGTTCCTGAAGGAGGCGCAAAAAATGTTGCCCGCCGCGATGGAATGGGAACTACAATGCTGTCGGCAACAACAACAATCGGCCAAATTCCGGATTACTATTTTCAGGCTGTTGGAAGTGGAACTGGCGCTGTTGCTGCCTGGGAAGCTAACCTCCGTTTTATCGCCGATGGAAGATTTGGCAATAAAAAAATGAAACTAATGGTTGCCCAGAATTTACCATTTACTCCTATTTACAATGCGTGGAAAGTAGATTCCAGAGCGATGCTCGCTATCGATAACAATGAAGCACGAAAGCAAGTTGAAGAAATGGATGCAAAAGTTCTTTCGAACCGCAAACCACCATATCCAATTGCGGGTGGTTTGTATGATGCATTGAAAGACTCGAATGGAGAGGCGTTACGGGCAAACAATCAACAAGCACGCGAAGCAGGTGCACTGTTCGAAAAATCAGAAGGAATTGATATTCACCCGGCGGCGGCTGTGGCAACTGCAACTTTAATTGAAGCAGCTAAAAACGGAGCGTTGGAAAAAGATGCTATTATAATGCTGAATATTACCGGAGGTGGCGAAAAGAGATTTAAAGCTGAAAATAAACTTTTCTATTTAAAACCTGAAATTATTTTTGATATCGATCCGAAACCGGCAGATGTAATAGAACAAGTTTCAAAACTATTTAAATAAGATAAATTACCCACTTTTTTGAATAAACAGTCGCCCTAAATAATATGTGTAATCATTATATTTGTAGTCAATATTAATAGAATTAAAACCGTTATATATCAATAAAAAATCAATTATGTCGAAACTAATCCGTTCCTCACAATTTGTGTTGCTTTTTATTTTTGTTGCATTCATTTCATGTAATCAATATACCGACTATTCAAATGTACCTTTTGAAGAAACAAATCCTTCAGCCTGGCAAGATCCTACTGTTTTTCAAATCAATAAAGTGGATGTACATGCTCATTTTATTCCATTTGAAACGCTGGAGCAAGCCCGTACCGAAGAAAAATGGCAATCGCCTCTAATTCAATCATTAAACGGAATGTGGAAATTCAATCTGTCGCACAATCCTACGGAAAGACCACATTGGTTTTTTATGGATGATTTTGATACCCGCGAATGGGACGAAATTAAAGTTCCTGCCAATTGGGAGGTGGTAGGTTATGATTATCCGATCTACACAAACGTACAATATCCGCACGACAGAACGCCTCCAACCATTCAATCGCATTACAATCCGGTAGGTTCATACAAACGTACTTTTGAAATTCCTGCAAATTGGGATGGGAAAGAAATCATCATCCATTTTGGGGCGGTGAGTTCCGCCATGAATGTTTGGGTAAACGGTGAATTTGTGGGTTACAGCGAAGACAGTAAAACTCCTGCAGAATTCAACATCACTAAATATTTAAAAGGGGGAGAAAATTCTTTGGCCGTTGAAATTTTTCGTTGGAGCGATGCTTCCTATTTGGAAGATCAGGATTTTTGGCGTTTGAGTGGAATAACCCGCGATGTTTATTTGAAAACACGCTCAAAGCAACACATTATAGATTACAGGGTGGGTTCAGGATTAGACGAAACATATACAAACGGATTATTCAATTTGAATGTTGAACTTCAAAATTCCGATCCGGCCAGACAACTTACGGTTGAAGCCGTTTTGTCTGAAAACGGGAATGTTGTTAAAGAATTCTCGGAAAAAGTAAACGGGAAATCTATTCAGTTTGAAGCTCAAATTCCTGATGTAAAAAAATGGTCGGCAGAAATTCCGAATTTGTTTGAACTAATCATCACCCTTAAAAATGAAAAGGGAGTTGTTGAAGTAATCAAACAAGACGTAGGTTTTCGTACCGTTGAAATTAAAGATGCAACGCTTTTGGTAAATGGAAAATATGTTTATATGAAAGGCGCCAATCTTCACGAGCACAATCCCACAACAGGTCATGTTCAGGATAAAGAAACCATGCTTCTGGACATTAAAACCATGAAGGGAAACAACCTGAATGCCGTGCGAACTTCACACTATCCGCAGCCTGAGCTTTGGTACGAGTTATGTAATAAATATGGACTGTATATTATCGACGAAGCCAACATCGAATCGCATGGAATGGGCTACGGACCAGAGTCGTTGGCAAAAGATGAAACCTGGAAAGAAGCGCATTTATACCGTACCCGAAACATGTTCGAACGCGATAAAAATCAACCCTGTATTATTACCTGGTCGTTGGGAAATGAAGCCGGGAACGGTGTTAACTTCGAAGCAACTTACGATTATTTGAAATCGGTTGACCAAACTCGTCCGGTGCAATACGAACGTGCCGGGCATGAATACAATACCGATATTTTTTGCCCAATGTATGAACGATTGGAAGGAATGGAAAAATATGCGTTGAGCAAACCAGACAAGCCTTTAATTCAGTGTGAATATGCACATGCTATGGGAAACAGCGTTGGTAACTTTCAGGATTACTGGGATTTAATTGAAAAATACGATGTATTGCAAGGTGGATTTATTTGGGACTGGGTTGACCAGGGTCTAACAACAACTAACGAGAACGGTGAAGAATATTGGGCGTACGGTGGCGATTTTGGTCCCGACACTGTTCCTTCCGACGGCAATTTTTGCAACAACGGTTTGGTTGACCCCGTTCGGGGAGTAAAACCTCATTTACTTGAAGTTAAAAAAGTGTATCAAAATATTGCTTTCAATGCCGTTGATTTAAAAAACGGTACCATTTCAATCAAAAACAAATATGCTTTTTTGAATCTTTCTGAATTCGATTTTGCTTGGGAAGTAATTGGCGATGGAATTATTGTTGACAATGGTAAATTGGCTGATTTAAATCTTGAACCTGAAAAAGCAAGTACAGTATCTATCGATTATGCAGTTGAACCAAAAACAGAAGTTGAATATTTCCTTACCATAAAAGCAAAACTGAAAAACGATTGGAGTTTGGTTGCAGCCGGAACCGAAATGGCTGCAGAGCAATTTGAATTACCTGTTTTTGTTCCTGTACAAAAAACAAATACATCTGAATTTGCAGCGTTAAATGTTGAAGAAGATGAAAATATGGCAACGGTTACCGGTGAGGGATTTTCAATTTCTTTTGATAAAAAAGCAGGTATAATTTCTAGTTTTAAAAATGGCGAAACAGAATTATTAACAAGTGGACTGGTTCCAAATTTTTGGCGTGCACCAATCGACAACGACTTTGGAAACGGATTACATAAACGCAGTCGTGTTTGGCGTAAAGCTGGTGAAGATAGAAAAGTAACCAGTGTGGAAATTAAACAAACTGGAAAAAATGAAGCAACAATCGTTTTTGCATTTGACCTTGTTAATGATTCAGGCGAAAAAATTGCGGTTTATGGTTCTGCCTACAAAGTATTGGGTTCGGGTGATGTGGTTGTGTCCAATCATTTTAAAATGACAAAGGATGAATTACCTGAAATTGTAAGGATGGGAATGAACCTGGTAATGCCACGTAGTTTCGATCAAATGAGCTGGCTGGGTCGAGGACCCCAAGAATCGTATTGGGATAGAAAAACAAGTGCCTTTGTTGGATTGTACAGTGGAAGTGTTGTAGATCAATTCTGGGCTTATCTTCGTCCGCAAGAAAACGGTAATAAAACCGATGTACGTTGGATGACAATCACCGATGCTGCCGGAAACGGTTTACTTTTCAGTGGAATGCCATTGTTAGAAGTAAGTGCACACCATAATATTATGGAAGATTTTGAGTCGCCAGAACGTACGGATGGGCGCCAAATACCTGGCGAAAAAGTAGTAAACCGCCACACAATCGATGTAAAACCCCGCGATCTTACTTCTGTAAACATTGACTATAAACAAATGGGAGTTGGTGGCGACAACAGTTGGGGTGCAAGAACTCACGATGAATATCGTTTAACTGAAAAAGAATACAGTTATTCATTTAGAATGAAAGGTATTTCGGGAAATGATAAACCAACCGAGTTGGCAAAAATGAAATTTTAAAAATAAAAACCTAGGCGAAACACCAAGATTTATATTTAGTCCAGGCACTCGTTATTTCGGAACGGAGTATTTGAACGTCGGTAATTGCTCAATAATTGATTTTAAATTTCGTTAATTGAATGTAACTTTGCCGCAAATTCGAAACAATGGAATTTAAAAATTTTACATATTTATTAATATTAATTGGGACGATTGCTGTTCCAGCAGTTTTGGAATTTAACAAGGTAATCCGGTTTTTCAGCAAGCTAAAATACCTGCTCCCGGCAATGCTTTTTACCGGAGCCATTTTTATTATTTGGGATTTACGTTTTGAAGAACGGGCAATATGGAAGTTTAATTCCGACTTTGTAATGGGCAGGAACATTTTAAACTTACCCATCGAAGAGTGGTTGTATTTTCTGACGGTTCCTTATTTGGGTGTGTTTATTTATGAATACCTAAAACATAGATTTCGCAATTTCGAACGTCCTAATTTATTCTTAGTAGTTAGTTTAATTTTATTGGCACTTTTTGGATTTCTCGCCTATTTAACGCGGCAGAAACTTTATCCGTTTTTTACTTTCTTTTTACTTACCATATATTTAGCTTATACCGTTTTTCGGAATCGGTTTAAAAAGTATTATACGAAATTCTATTTGGCCTACTTTGTAATGCTCTTTCCGTTTCTACTAATTAGTGGGCTTTTAACTGCCTTGCCAATTATCGAATACAATTCGGTTCACAATCTGGGTATTCAAATCTTTTCAATTCCGGTTGAAAATTTTGCTTCACTTTTTTTACTTCTTTTAATGAATATTACCATTTACGAATACTTAAAGGAACGTAGAATTTATACCAAATAAAATTTCCGAAAAATTAAAAATGACTCAACTCTATAAAATCGGCATTTTCTTGTACTCCCTAATTATTCGTTTGGCTTCTCCTTTTAACGAAAAAGCTAAACTATTTGTGGCCGGAAGAAAAAATTGGAAGGAAACCCTTCAAAATAAGATTGAAAAAGATGCAAGATATCTTTGGTTTCATTGTGCATCGCTGGGAGAATTTGAGCAAGGCCGTCCGGTAATCGAGGAGATAAAACAGCAATTTCCTGAATATAAAATTGTACTAACTTTCTTTTCGCCCTCAGGTTACGAAATTAGAAAGAATTATAATGGCGTCGATATTATATCATATCTTCCAATTGATTCAAAAGCTAATGCCCAAACTTTTGTAAATATTATAAAACCCGAAAAAGCTTTTTTTATCAAATACGAATTCTGGTATTTTTACATTTCTGAATTAAAAAAACAAAATATTCCGCTTTATATTTTCTCAACTAAGTTTAGAGAAAATCAATATTTTTTCAGAAATAACCTTTTAGGAAGTTGGTATCGTAAAATACTTTTCCAATTTGAACACTTTTTTGTGCAAAACGAAACCTCTGCACAATTACTAAAAAACATCGGACTTAATAACATTTCCGTTTCGGGCGACACCCGTTTCGACCGTGTAGCTACCATTGCCAAAAGTTCGAGAGAAGTCCCAATTGTTAAAAAGTTTAAGGGAAATTCACTATTAATCGTTGCCGGAAGCACCTGGAAACCTGATGAAGAACTACTCACAGAATTTATCAACCAAAACAAAGTCATTAAGTTTATAATTGCCCCACACGAAGTTTCGGATTACAATGTTAACAGAATTCATCAATTGTTGAAAAGACCTGCTATTTCGTTCAGTAATATCAATATTTCCGAAATCCACAACTTTCAGGTGTTGATAATTGATTCGATCGGGCTACTTTCCTCTCTGTATCGGTATGGAGACATTGCTTATATTGGTGGTGGGTTTGGTGTGGGTATTCACAATATTTTGGAAGCAGCAACTTTTGGCACGCCAATTGTTTTTGGCCCGAATTACAAAAAATTCAAAGAAGCAGTAGATTTATGTTCAGATAGTGGAGCCTTCTCTATCACCAATTTTAATGAACTGAAGCATACTTTTAACTTACTTATTTCCGATAAAAAGGTCTTGAATAATGCTTCCACTATTTGTAAGAATTATGTAGAAAAAAATATAGGATCAACGAAAGTTATCATAAAAAAAGTTTTCAACAAATAGAGTTTTTGGGACTGAATTTTGAAGGAATATTTTCTCTTAAAAAAATTGTATTTTTCATACAAATATTCGATAGATAATATTTCTCTTATTCACAAGAGTTATTCATTTTGGTAAACATTTCTTAACTATAAAACACCTAAACCACACTAACCCAAATGAATAACCAAGTAAAGTTGATAACTTTTAATTTTTATTCTTAAAAAAGTGCTCCAATTTTTGGATTGTACCCTATCTTGCATTACGCAAATTCAAAAGCGGGAAAAACAGGTTTCCCAATTTTTTTTATTTTCTATTAAATCATATTAACTGGATAAAATGGCATTAAACGAAGTATCTGTAAAAGCCTCGGTAGGCAAAAAAATTTACACTCAGGATGAAGCAATAAACGCTTCGTTGGAGTACTTCAAAGGAGATGATTTGGCAGCAAGAGTTTGGGTTAATAAATATGCTTTGAAAGATTCTTTCGGGAATATTTTTGAACTTACCCCAGACGATATGCACCGCAGATTGGCAAAAGAAATTGCACGGATAGAAGATCGATATCCAAACCCCCTTACTGAAGAAGAAATTTACAATGTATTAAAAGGTTTTAAATATATTGTACCCCAAGGCGGTCCAATGACCGGAATTGGAAACAACTATCAAGTGGCCTCACTGTCTAACTGTTTTGTTGTTGGGAACGATGGTGACTCCGATTCGTACGGAGGAATCATGAAAATTGACCAGGAACAAGTTCAACTAATGAAACGCCGAGGAGGAGTTGGTCACGATTTATCACACATTCGCCCCAAAGGTTCGCCTGTAAAAAATTCAGCGTTAACCTCCACCGGAATTGTTCCATTTATGGAACGGTATTCAAATTCAACCCGCGAAGTCGCGCAAGATGGAAGACGTGGAGCACTCATGTTATCGGTTTCCATAAAACATCCTGACTCAGCAGATTTTATTAATGCAAAACTCGAACAAGGAAAAGTTACAGGTGCCAATATTTCTGTGAAATTGCAAGACGATTTTATGCAAGCAATAGAATCTGGTGTCCCTTACACTCAACAATACCCGATTGATTCAGACAAACCCTTGTATCAAAAAGAAATCGATGCAAATAAACTCTGGGCTAAAATTGTAAAAAATGCATGGCAATCGGCTGAACCCGGAATATTGTTTTGGGATACAATAATAAAGGAATCAATTCCTGATTGTTATGCAGACCTGGGTTACCGGACTGTTTCTACAAATCCATGTGGTGAAATACCTCTTTGCCCATACGATAGCTGCAGACTTTTGGCAATTAACCTGTATTCGTATGTGGAAAATCCATTCACTCCAATGGCGAAGTTCAATTTTGAGTTATTCAAAGAACACATTCATTATGCTCAAAGAATAATGGACGACATTATTGATTTAGAATTGGAGAAAATTGATGCAATTTTGGAAAAAATAATTGCTGACCCAGAAGATGAGCACATAAAATTTACAGAAAAGCACTTGTGGGAAAGCATCAAACATAAAGCACAGGAAGGCCGTCGTACCGGAATTGGCATAACCGCTGAAGGTGATATGTTGGCTGCTTTAAGTTTACGTTACGGAAGTGATAATGCTACTGATTTTTCAGAAGAAATTCATAAAACCATTACAATTGAAGCATATCGCTCCTCGGTGTACCTTGCCAAAGATCGTGGTGCATTTGCCATTTACGATAGCAAACGCGAACTAAATAATCCATTAATAAACCGTATTAAAAAGGAAGATGCGAATCTATATGAAAAAATGACTCAAATAGGTCGCAGAAATATTGCCCTACTTACAATTGCTCCAACCGGAACCACCAGTTTAATGACACAAACCAGCTCTGGAATTGAACCGGTTTTTATGCCCGTGTACAAACGTCGTAGAAAAGTAAACCCGAATGACAAAAACGTTCGTGTAGATTTTGTGGATGAAGTTGGCGACAATTGGGAAGAATATATCGTTTTTCACCAGAAATTTAAAACCTGGATGAAAGTTAACGGTCACGAAACAAACCGTGATTACTCGCAGGAAGAACTAGAAAAATTGATAAAAGTTTCGCCTTATTATAAAGCGACTTCAAACGACGTAGATTGGTTGGCGAAAGTTAAAATGCAGGGTAAAATTCAAAAATGGGTTGATCATTCAATTAGTGTTACCATTAATTTACCTGCCGATGCAAATGAAGAACTTGTTGGCCAATTATATATTGAAGCCTGGAAAAGTGGATGTAAAGGAGTTACTGTTTATCGGGATGGTTCTCGTTCGGGAGTTTTAATTTCTACCAATGATGGGAAGAAGAAAAAGAAAAACAACAGTTTCCCCACAAAACGCCCTGAAAAACTGGAAGCTGATGTTGTGCGGTTTCAAAATAACAAAGACAAATGGATTGCGTTTATGGGTTTAATGGATGGCAAACCATACGAAATTTTCACCGGATTATTAGATGACGAAGATGGAATTTTGCTGCCGCGCTCAATTACCAAAGGATATATTATTAAAAGTAGAGAAAGCGAAGAAATTTCACGCTACGATTTTCAGTACATTAATAAACGAGGTTATAAAACTACTATTGAAGGACTTTCACATAAGTTTAATCCGGTATTTTGGAACTATGCAAAATTAATTTCCGGAACATTACGACACGGAATGCCAATCAATAAAGTGGTAGAGCTTGTTACCAGTTTGCAATTCGACAATGAAACGATAAATTCGTGGAAAGCAGGTGTAGCACGATCACTTAAAAAATATATTCCAGACGGAACAATGGCCGAAGACTCTAAATGTGAGGAGTGTGGCTCCAGCGATGTAGTTTATCAGGAAGGTTGTTTAACTTGCCTTACTTGTGGCTGTTCTAAATGTGGATAATCCAACTATAAATCAAATAAAAAAACCAGGACCGGAAACTGTTCTGGTTTTTTTTGCACAAAAAAGACATAGTAGTTAACCATGCCCAAAAAATATTTTTATAGAAACAGTTAAGCTTCAACCATTTTCTGGTAATCCTCAGCAGACATTAAAGTTTCCAGTTCAGCAGCTTTAGCAACTTTAATCTTTATCATCCAGCCTTCTCCATATGGATCTTTATTTACTAATTCGGGCTCATCGGCAAGTGCTTCATTAAGTTCAACAACTTTCCCGTCAACTGGCATAAATAAATCAGAAACAGTTTTAACGGCTTCAACGGTTCCAAAAGTTTCTCCTTTGTCCAGAGATTCTCCTTCCGTTTCAATTTCAACAAAAACTACATCGCCCAATTCACCTTGAGCAAAATCGGTAACACCCACAACAGCAACATCACCATCAACACGTACCCACTCGTGGTCGTTCGTGTATTTCAAATCAGTAGGAATATTCATATCATTTTTATTATTAATTATTTTCTAAGCAACTCGCCTTACAATAATTTACCTTTGTATTAAAAAATGCCGTGGCTTGTTACATCTTGAATTGTAATAAAGTTCTTGCTAAAAATAATACATTTTACTGAAATATACAGTCATAAAATCAAACCATTTCTCTGATTTTTATCGTATTTAAAAATAGTTCATCAAAATTAATTTGGCTTTTTGTACTATTGTAAAAATAATTAGAACATGTTTTCTGAAAAAATTACTTCCATTGATGAGCTAAAAAATGCATCTGCAAACTTAATCAGGCAGTTTCCCGACCACCGTGTGTTTGCCCTTTACGGTAAAATGGGCGCCGGTAAAACCACGTTTATCCAGGCTATTTGCAAAAATTTAGGATCTTCCGACAATGTAACAAGTCCTACGTTTGCTATAATTAACGAATACAACACAACGAATTTAGACTCTATTTTTCATTTCGATTTTTATCGTATTGAAAATCTGGAAGAGGCTTACGATTTGGGCTACGAAGATTATTTATACAGCGGCAATTATTGCTTTATCGAATGGCCGGAGATGATCGAATCCCTCCTTCCCGAAAAAATTATTAAAGTGAAGATTGTGGTTGATGAAGAAGACACGCGTACAATTTTAGCAGAAATTACTTAGCTAAAATTTAGGGTTTTGAAAATTGTAGTTTTGAACGTAACTTGGTAACCAATTTCTATACAAAAAAATTGGTATTAATTAGACCAATTAGAATGAAACAACCATGCACAAATGCTCAACGACCATGCACAATTAAAATCAAGGGAATTCCCTGTCAGACTAGGCAAGCCGGGCAGGCATTGAATACCATTGAAAACAAATAATTTTAATGAGATGAAACGAGCAGGAGTACATCACTCACATAAGAGAAAGATTGTCTCAAGCGAGTTACATAGGTTACAAATAAAATAAACAATTATAAACACATGAAATCTACGGAAAAATCAAAAGGAAACAATCTAATTTCGAAAACCATGTTAATGCCTCAGGAGGAAAAACTTGAGGTGAAAAAGAAAGTTCAAAAAGTTAAAATTGGTATTCCTTCGGATTTTTCAAAAGTTGAATATCGGGTACCACTGACGCCTCAAGCGGTTGATTTGCTGGTTTCGTATGGTCACGAAATTTTGATTGAAAAAAACACAGGCAAATCGGCAAGTTATTCTGATAAAGCATATCGTGAAGCAGGAGCTATAATTGTTGATAAAAAAGAGGAGATTTTTCAGTGCGATATAATTCTGCGCATTTCGCCGTTCGACAACGAAGAGATTGAAATGCTCCGTGGAAATCAGGTGATTATTTCGAACATTCAAATTCACGCACATAGCCGTGAAACCATTCAGAAAATGATGAATAAAAAGGTAACCACAATTGCCTTTGAACATCTTGAAAATGAAGATGGATTTTTACCATTTGTGCATCAAATGAGCCAAATAGCCGGGGTGACTTCCATTACCATTGCCAGCGAATATCTAAGTAAATCGCATAATGGAAAAGGAGTATTATTTGGAGAAGTTACCGGAGTAACTCCTGCAGAATTGGTTATAATTGGAACTAGTACAGCTGCTGAATATGCCGCCAGGGCCGCACTTGGATTAGGAATTTTTGTGAAAGTTTTTGACACCTCAGTTTATGAATTAAGTAAATTGGAAGAAAAACTGGGTCGCCGAATTTTTACCTCGGTATTTTACCCCAAGGTTTTACGAAAGGCACTGGTTTCCGCCGATGCCGTAATTGGTGCAATGTCGTTTAATACTGCGCCCAAATTTAAGGTTTCGGAAGAGCTCGTAAAACAGATGAAAGAAGGGTCTGTAATTATCGATCTAAATGTGAGCCAGGGAGGTTGTTTCGAAACGTCGAAATGCACTGATTTTAATAACCCTACTTTCGTAAAACATGGAGTTGTACACTACTGTGTACCAAACTCTCCGGCAATGGTTGCACGTACTGCTTCCATATCTCTCAGCAATATATTAATCCCAATTTTACTGGCAATCGGCGAAAATGGAGGAGTTGACAGTTACATAAAAAACTCAAATGGTTTTAGAAAAGGTGTTTATATATACCACGGTATTCTCACCAATCCCGATGTCGGTAATCTGTTTAATATTCCTTCGAAAGATATTAATTTGTTATTGGCAGTTTTTTAGTGAACGTTTCAAAAATAGCTTCACATTCTAACTAGTTCTTTTTAATTAGTCCAAATTTCACATTTTCTTCTTTTTGAAAATTTATAACTTCTATTTTTGATGAGACAAAAAAATTGTATCTTTCTGCTACATAAATCAAGATGGATTATCCGGGAATCTCATGCAAAAAATCGTAAATAGAAAACATCCATATTACAACGATCTTAGATTAAATCTAAGGGCGATTTTTGGAATAAGTTTAGGGGTTTTTCTATTCCTTCTCTTTTTTCAGCCACTTGATCCCCAAAATCCTGACTTCAACAACAAACTACTTATTCTTGCTGCATTCGGGGGAATTACCTTTGTTTTACTTGGATTAATGCGAATTATTATTCCATCCATTTTTTCAGGCACCTTTTCTCAGGAGAAATGGACTATTAATAAGGAGATCATTTGGGCTTTCATTTTTGTTGTTTTTAACTCGGTAGCTTTTGTATTCTTTGCAAGGTATGTTGGTAAAATTTCAATCACATTTCATATTGCAACTATTATTGTAATAATAACATTAATAGCAATAGTAATTTTAGCCGTGGTGAACGAGTATCACTTTCTTAAAAAACAAGTGCAAGTTTTAGAGACCGAGACAATAGAATATAAAGATGAAATTCCAGCCGAAGAAAATGTGCGCATTGAGTTTGAATCGGAAAACAAGACCGAGTATTTTAACCTGCTTTTAAATCAAATTATACTTATAAAAGCGGCAAATAATTACATCGAAGTAATTTATCTGAAAGAGGAAAAAGTTCGTAAAAAACTAATTAGGAATACGCTGAAGAATACAGAAATACTATTCTCAAAATACCCATCGATGATTCGCTGTCATCGTTCTTGTATAGTAAATAAAATTCACATTCAAAAGATTACAAAAGGAAACGAGGGATTGATGCTTACTTTAAGTAATTATCCACAGAATATTCATGTTTCCCGCCAATACATTTTATCTGTAAAAGAGGCCCTTAAAACAGACTAATTGGCGAATGCCATTCATCCCTTGCAAACGGTATTTCTCCCAAATTCTCTACTCACGTCACAAATTATTGCAGGCTATCCCAAATTCTTTTAAATAAAAAACTTTACTCTTATTTTGGCTTAAATAAACATTAATAAGCTAAATATGAATATATTAATAATTTACCCTGAGTTTCCTAAAACATTTTGGAGTTTTACAAATGCTCTAAATATAATTTCTAAAAAATCGATATCTCCTCCAAAGGAAACCTTACTCATTTCCATTTTATTACCGATTACATGGAAAAGAAAACAAATAGATTTAAACAGTGAAAAATTAAAAAACAGCGATATTCTTTGGGCCGATTACATATTTCTAAGTGCAAAAGAAGAACAATACAAGTCAACAATTAAAATCATTGAAAAATGCAATTTGATTGGTAAAAAAATTGTAGCAAGCGGATCTTTATTCTCCGAATATTTTGAGGAATTCGAAAATGTAGAACATTTGGTTTTAGATGACATTAGAATAACACTTCCCCTTTTTATTAACGATTTAGAAAACGAGAGATTAAAAAAGATTTATCACTCCAACCCGTTTTTTGAAATAAGAAAAATTACAGAACCCTACTTCTCTTTATCAAATTTTTCTGACAGTTTTTCACAAAATATTAAAATGTCTTTTGCCTGATTAAGATTGACATTGACATATAATATAATATACCCCAGAAATTAGACAACAAGTTAAATGATAATTTTTAATAAAC
>CAYZBC010000007.1:0-43969 GCA_964476535.1 uncultured Maribellus sp. | reverse complement strand
GAGTTTTTAGCTCGTTTAAATCGATGGGTGAATTTGCTTTTAATATTTCGAACACGGCTTTTTCTTCCTCGGTTAATTCAACAGTAATTTTCTTTTCGGGTTTCATCTGCGGAAAGAAAAGTACATCCTGAATCGAAGCACTGTTGGTCATAAACATGGCAAGCCGGTCGATTCCCATTCCCATTCCCGATGTGGGCGGCATTCCATATTCCAGAGCCCTCAAGAAATCCTGGTCGATAAACATCGCTTCATCGTCACCTTTTTCAGAGAGTTTTAATTGTTCTTCAAAACGCTCGCGCTGGTCGATGGGGTCGTTCAACTCCGAGTAAGCATTTGCCAATTCTTTTCCATTTACCATCAACTCAAAACGTTCGGTTAGTTCCGGGTTGTCGCGGTGCTTTTTTGTAAGTGGCGACATCTCTTTCGGATAGTCGGTAATAAAAGTGGGTTGTATATAATTACCTTCACATTTTTCACCAAAAATCTCGTCGATGAGTTTTCCTTTTCCCATGGTTGGGTCGGTTTCAATGCCCAGTTTATCACAAATTTCAAATAGTTCTTTTTCGCCCTTTCCCGAAATGTCATAACCGGTATAATGTTTAATTGCTTCGGTCATTGTAACACGCGGGAATGGTCTTTTAAAATCGATAACATTTTCGCCCACCTGAACTTTAGTTGTGTTATGCAGTGCAATTGCCACACGTTCACAAATTTCTTCGGTGAAACTCATCATCCACTTATAATCTTTGTACGCCACGTAAATTTCCATTACAGTAAATTCCGGATTGTGGGTACGATCCATTCCTTCGTTACGGAAATCTTTCCCAAACTCGTAAACACCATCAAATCCTCCAACAATTAATCGCTTCAAATACAATTCGTTTGCAATGCGTAAATAAAGCGGCATGTTCAACGAATTGTGGTGCGTAACAAACGGACGTGCAGTAGCACCTCCCGGAATGGGTTGAAGAATGGGCGTTTCAACCTCAAAATAACCGTATTCATTAAACATCTGACGCATTGTATTTACGATTTTCGTACGTTTCATAAATACATCTTTCACTTGTGGATTTACAATCAGGTCAACATATCGCTGACGATATCGTTGTTCCGGATCGGTAAATGCATCGTATGTTTTTCCATCTTTTTCCTTTACAACTGGAAGCGGATGCAGCGATTTATTTAATACCGTTAATTCTTTTACATGAACAGAAATCTCACCCACCTGTGTTAAAAAAACTTTTCCTTTTATTCCGATAATATCACCAATGTCAAGGAGCTTTTTAAACACTTCGTTATACATGGCTTTATCGTCTCCCTCACAAATTTCATCACGGTTTACATAAATTTGGATTCGGCCATTGTGATCCTGCAATTCAGCAAATGCAGCTTTCCCCATAATCCTGCGGCTCATTAATCGTCCAGCCAAAACTACTTCATTATAATTCCCCCTCTCGGCATTAAAATTCTCCTTAATTTCGGTTGAAGTTGCATTAACTTTATACTCGGCTGCCGGATAAGGATCTATTCCCAGCTCACGCAATTTTATTAATGAATTCCTTCTGATTACTTCCTGTTCGCTCAATTCCAGATTACTCATGTTTTAAACCTGTTAACTATTGTATTATTAAATTTGTTCTCCTAATGGCGGATTGTTGTTTTTGTCATCTCAACTATAGAAGAGATCTTTTTTTAAAAGAGATTTCTCCTCGTTCTTCATCGAAATGACAGCTTAAATGAAACACGAAGATGACTCTTTCCCCTTTTTAAAATTTTCCGCAAAGATAATAAAAGAAGTGGTTTTGGTTATATTTTAACAGGATGAGAAAAATCTCAATCTAACTATTCTCGGCAATGGATGAATATAATTCATTAATAATTAGGCAATTTTATATCTTTGTAAACTCAAGGCAAAATATTCACAAAGGTGCGATATGGAAAAACTCTGGAATTTAAAAAAGCAAGGCGACCAAAACGAGGTGAAACACCTTTCTGCTGCACTCAATGTAAACATGGTAATTGCACGTTTGCTGGTTCAGAGAGGTATTACAACTTTTAATCAAGCCAAATCTTTTTTTCGGCCCAGATTAAGCGATCTTCATGATCCATTTTTGATGAAGGACATGGACAAGGCTGTTGCACGTTTGGAACTGGCCATTGCAAATAAAGAGAAAGTAATTGTTTATGGCGATTACGATGTAGATGGAACAACTTCTGTTGCTTTGATGTACTCTTTTCTGAAACCCCGAATTAAAGAAATAGAATACTATATACCGAATCGTTACAGTGAAGGATATGGAATTTCGACTGAAAGTATAAATTATGCCATCGACAATGGCTTTACATTAGTGGTTGCTTTAGACTGTGGAATTAAAGCGGTGGAAAAAATTGCAGATGCAAAAGCGCGCGGACTGGATTATATTATTTGCGACCATCATAATCCGGATGACGAAGTTCCTCCGGCAGTGGCTGTTTTAGACGCCAAACAGGTTGATTGTAATTATCCTTACAAAGATTTATCGGGTTGCGGGGTAGGTTTTAAATTGGCTCAAGCATTTTGCCAGAAAAATAATTTGGAGCAAGAAGAGATTTACGACTTGCTCGACCTGCTAGTTGTTAGTATTGCTGCGGATATTGTTCCCATAAGAGGAGAAAACCGTGTACTTGCTTATTATGGATTAAAAAAGTTGAATTCCAATCCAGGAATAGGACTTCAAACCATTATAAATTTAGCGGGAATTGAAGATACAGAAATTACAATTAGTGATATTGTTTTTAAAATTGGTCCGCGTTTAAATGCTTCGGGACGGATTGAACACGGGAAAAAATCGGTGCAAATTTTAGTTTCCGACGATAAGGAAAAATCGGATTTAATTGGTGAGGAGATTGATTCTTTTAATGAAATTAGAAAAACGCTCGACCGGGATATAACACAGGATGCACTGGATATGATTGAAAATAGTGTTGAACTTCAGAATATGAACAGTACTGTTTTGTATAACCGTGATTGGCACAAAGGTGTTGTTGGTATTGTGGCGTCGCGTGTTACAGAGAAATATTATTGCCCAACAATTATTCTTACTGAATCTAACGGAATGGCAACTGGTTCGGCACGTTCGGTTCGCGATTTTGATTTATATGAAGCAATTGGCCAGTGTAGCGATTTGCTGGAATCATACGGAGGGCACATGTATGCCGCGGGATTGACCTTGAAAATTGAAAATATTCCAGAGTTTAAAAGGCGGTTCGAAGAAATTGTTACAAGACAGATTACCGACTTGCAACAAACGCAAACCATTGAAATTGATGCTAAAATTCCGCTCAGCGAAATAACACAACGTTTTTATCGGATATTAAAACAATTTGCCCCGTTTGGTCCGCGGAATATGACTCCTGTTTTTGTTACCGAGGATGTATTTGATGCCGGAACAAGCCGTTTGGTTGGGAAAAACCAGGAACATTTAAAACTCGATTTGGTTGAACCGGATGTAAACTCAGGAATTTTTGCAGGAATCGCATTTAAACAATCCGATGCTTACGACTTGATAACTTCAGGATTACCGTTTGATGTTTGCTATTCAATCACAGAAAACGATTTCCGCGGAAAAACAAACCTGCAACTTTTTATTAAAGACATTAAAAAGCGGGATATATTTTAACTTTTTAACTGATAAATTAGAACTTCCCCGTTTTTGAATTTTTTGATAAGTTGATAGTTCCTTTTTATAAGTTTTGCTACAAGCAAATTTTGGCGCTGTATCAAAATAAATTTTGGCTTTGTATCGATTATTCTTTTCACTTCATCCGCTGCATTTATATTAAAAGCTTTATGCGTTTCAGTAAATAGAAGATTGGAATGAACAAATTTTGTGGGACTTTCAATTGAAAGCAAGTAATAGATTATTTGTTCATAATTCGAAACAAAAACCTTATCGTCCTTTTCCAGTTTATCTTCTAAATATATGGCTACTTCATTTGGGTAGTCGGGGCTGTTTACTTCATTGTTAAAACTAACAATTTGAATTGCCAGTAAAATAATAATCATTAAACCCAGACCAATTTTTTTTGAATAAATAGCACTTGTAATCCGGTCGGTTTTAAATTCAGAATGGAAAAATACTCCAGCCAGCAAACTTAAGGGCAACATTAGTTGAATGGTGTAGTGGCTAAATTCTTTTCCCGGAATATATATGGCAAACAGCACAAAAAACAGCCACACCGCAAAAAACCATTTAATACTCTTTTCCATCGGTTTTATTCGTTTAAAAATAACGTAAAACACAATAAACGAAATGGGTAGAAATTTTGCAATAAAGTCGAGAAGCATAGTGAAATACCTTATAAACGAAGGAGAGTTGCCGTAATTCCCAGTGAGTTCGTAGGTGATAAAATAAAAATTCTGAAAATTAACGCCGAGCCAAAAGTACAGATTTACCAAGCCAAATGGAAGTAAAAAGGCAAAGCTCGCTACAATATATTTCCAAAGAATTAGCCAGAAAGGTTTCGATTTCAGATTTGTTATTTCAAGAATAAAGAAAAACAGCAGAAAGGCTGCAAGATCGAAAAGTACCAGGTATTTTATAATAAACCCGATTCCCATTAATAAGCCGCCAACAAAATAACTGCGTATATCTTTGGTCAAGAAAAATAGCAGAGCACTAATTGTACAAAGGTTAAACAACAGTTCGGTGTTTGGCGATCGACCGTGGTAGGTCCAAATAGATGTATAAATAATATAAATAAGCCCGGAAGCAAATGCCACTTTGTTTTGATTAAACAATTTTTTTGATGCCCTAAAAATTAAAAATGCAGTTGCGCCAACCACAAGTGAAAAAACCATTCGCTTCAGAAAGATGGAACTTCCGAATAAAAATTCAAGCCCTGCGTAAAACAGAAAAATACCAACTGGTTTTGTATCGGTTACATCGGTGTAAAGTAATTTGCCATTTAATATGTCGCGACCAATAATTAAATATGTTGATTCGTCGTGGTCGAGAATGCTGGGGAAAAAGCTAAATAACCTCATTGCAAACGAGATAGTCAGGAAGAAAAGGAAAATGATGTATTGTTTTTTGTCTGACATTTGGAGTTCAATTAACACTGAAACGAGATTATCATTTTGTTAAAATATTTTTGCGCCGTTTATTTTTAAAAGATCATTTAAATCATCGATTACAAGTGATTTTGTTTCTTCCAGCCTTTTCTTCGATTGATGTCCATTTGAAATAAGAATACATTTAATTCCCAGTTTTTCGGCCACTTCAAAATCGTGAATGGTATCGCCAATCATCCAGGTTTTTTCTTTTTCGATATTGAATTTTGAAATAAGTTGTTTGCCGCGTTCAATTTTCGAGACCGCATAATGATCGTTTAAACCAAATACGCCTTCAAAATAATCGAAAATTAAATTGTGTTTTAAAGTTTGTTCCAGCATTTTTTGTTCCATTGCCGAAAGCACAAATTGTCTAAATCCAAGTTCTTTAAAATAGGAGAGAACTTCGACTGCCGATTCATGCAAACTGCAATTTTTTACACCGTTATCATATAAGTCTATAAACTCTTTTGCAGGAATTGCAAAACCTTCTTTTTCAAAATCAAAACCAATATTTTTATAATAGTCTTTAACCGGGAAAGAGAAAATTTCCTTGTATGAATTACGGTTCAATAATGTAAGGTTCCGTTTTTTCAGTAGTGTATTTATGGTTGCAATACAAAAGTTCAGGTCGTCGAGCAACGTCCCATTCCAATCCCAAATAATTGTTTTCATATTAACCGGTTATAAATCTTCCGTAGCTTTTATTTTGTTAATAACCGGATTGGCGTAAATTTTTAAAAAGCGCGATCGAAGATCTGTTATCGGATAATCGATGTGAATCATGGCCTGTTCGATCATCATTTTAAATCTTCGCTCTTCGGTATGGGTGTATTTGTCTTTGAATCGGTGCTCTTGCATAAACATATCGTAAGCGACATAATTATTAGGCCAAAGTTTATAATTGGAATAAATCTGACGATCGATTTTTTCTGCAATTGTATGAGCTATTTTATTTTGATATTCTTTTGATTTGGGTTCCTTATCAATTAAGTCAACTTCAATGGGCTTGCCAAACGAAAAATGCATTCTTCCTTTTGGATTGAACATTCCCATCGACATACTTTTTAAATCGTCCTTGCTTGTTTTTAGCTCGCCATAACGTTCCTTTTTTATCAGCTCTTTCATTTTTGCTAACCCGCAGGGTTCAATTTCGTAGGAAATAGATACCGGCACAATATTTAACTCTTGAAATCCGTCTGAAATATTTTTTTTGTTACTCATGTTCAGCATTTTCAACATGCTTACCTGAGTTTTGTCGAATCCATCTTTTGTGCGTCCTTCTCGCTGTGCAATCCATACAGAAAGGTTCTCTTCAACAATTGAGTTGCGAATAAATTGTGAAACTTTTTTCGAAGCTTCCAAAAATTCACGTGGTGGTAAATTACGTTTAATTATAAACGAACCGTTTAACCTTACTGCATGTTCAATCCATTTGTATAATAGAAGATTATTCCCGATTGCAATTTGAGTCGTATTCATGCCGTTCTCAAAAATCAGGTAGTTTAAAAATGCTGCATCAAGAACAATGTCGCGATGGTTAGATATGAAAAGGTATGCTTTCTTTTTATCCAGATTTTCGACACCATTATAGGTTAATCCGTCCGAAGTTTTGTTAATAATCATTCGCAACAAATCGTAGATAAAAGTACCCTGTAATTGTTTGATGGAGCGCACCATCCGCAATTGCAGCTTTACCATTTCAATCTTCGACCGAAATCGAAACATGTGCGAAAGAACCTCGTCGAAAACCGGGTCTTTTACCATTAACCTAATTTTCTTTCTAGCCTCTTTATCTGTGTAGGGTCGAATATCGTCGAAGTTATATTCTGACATATTTAATTTTTATGAACGGACAAAGTAAAGAATTCAAATTTAGATTTTCAACCTTAACTGAAATTTTAACTCTGTTTTGTTGTTCCCCGGAATTTCATTGTACCCCGAACTTATTGTTTCGCGGTCGTTCCAAGAGGTGTTTGCAATTTTCATCCAAAAATCCAATTTTTCAGAAACCTTGTATTTTAAGTTCAGATATGTTCGGAATCCTTTTCCATAGAATGCCGGGATAGAGAAAGTATATAACAGGTCGTTTTCGTAGGTATAAATTCGTGAATTGTAACTTTCGGTATTGAAATATGCCAAACGAGTTGATAGGTTTAATGGGATTTTGCGGGGTGAGAATTGAAAATCCTGAAAAATTACGAAGCCGTTTTCTTTTTCAAGACCTTTATAAAAAGCATGTTCAAATCGGGTCTTTAAAGTAATATTTTCAGAGGGTTTATATTGAAGGTGAAACCTCGTTTTTTGGAGTTGCTCTGGTAAATTGACGTATCTTTCTTCTTGTGTGAATTTCTGTTCTTTTTCTTCGTTTTTATATCGAATATAAAATTCAAAATTTTCTGAAAAAACAAAATTCGCCTGGGTAAATATATCCCATCCTTGCGAGGGTCCGGCGGTGGAAAAATTTATCCATTTCGATTTGTAAAAATCAGAATAGGCAGAAAGTGTAACAAATTTTACCGGTAGTATTTTTGTTCCCAGGAACATTCCGGTTTCGTTGTTTGTAGAACTCCCTTCGGTAAATGTGTTCGACCAATACGAATGATAATCTTTATCGAAATGACGAAATAACAAGGAAAAACTGAGTTGGTCGTTTAACCGTGCGACGGCTCCCTGCAAAATTGCTTTTCCTTTCGATTTTGAAATTGCTGCCTCACCAAAAAGCTGGTATTTCCCTTTGTTGAATAGATAGTCGATTCCTCCGGTAAAATTCTCCGTTCCGCGAAAACGGTATTGATTATAAAGTTGTGAACTTCGAATAAAAGGCCTGTTAAAATGCTGATACGAAACGGTAGTTCCAATTTTTAGGTGAGTAAAGCTCCAGGTAAATATGCCACCCGCATTTCGATCTTGAACGGCATTTTTATCCTCAATTTCACTTTCAGTGCGGTGGTAACCAGAAGTTTGCAAGCTGGTAAAAAAAGAACTTGTTGAATCACTCGAAATCACATTTCCATCAACGTTTTTTTGTGAGTAGAATAAATTTAATCGACCTTCGCCAAATTTTAAAGTGGTAGTAATCCCCCTAAAATATAAGTTTTCATCAACCGAAGTAAATGGGCGTGTTCCCCGATTGGTTTTCGAGATGCCAAGTATATTTTCAGATTTCCCCATTGAATATTCTTGCCAAAGTACCAATCCCTGACCGGAGCGAACGATAAAATCGCCAACCGTAACATTCTCAATAATCGAATTGAGATTAATGCTAAAATGCCCCGAATAAAAATCGAATCCGCTTTTGTTTGAACCGCCGAAAAATGCCTCGCCCGGGTCTTTTTCTGCCGTAATTCCAACAGAAAATTTGTCTCTTGCTTTATAACGGTAACGGGTGTAGTAGCGATATTGATTACCTTCGTAATGAGTTGTTCCATCCTCTTTTGGTAAATAACCTTTTGCTTTTTGTGTAGTTCCCAAACTGCGTAAAAGAAGTTGGTGTCTGCCATATTTTAACTTATCAGATAATTTTTCAGGCTGTTTATCTGTCGGGCCAAACCAGATAAATGGTTCTATTTTAGTCAGCAATTCAGGAGAAAAACCATCAATGGTATTCAATTCAAAAATGGAATAGGCCTGGCCAAATTCTAAAATGTAATTTAATAATTTATTTACCTGGATATCGTTTAAAATATAAAGTTTCGAAAGTTCAGTTTCGTTGGTGGAATTAATATTTATCGGATTTTCTGCCAGTTCTTCGAGATCTTCAATAATTAAACTTACATCAGTTTCGGCGTCCAAATTCTCCAACTGACTTTCAATAATGGATTCGATTATATTGCTGGGATCGGCTTTTTGTGCAGCAGAAATGAGAGGAACAATTCCCAAAAATAATAGGATGATGTGTTTTAAAATATTTCTCATTACAATTTAAACTGGACGGAGATGGATGGTGTTAAACCTAAATTTCCGTGATAACTAAATCCAATATCAGTGGTTACTTTGCCAAAACCATAACCCAACCCGGTTGTATAATTCACCGGTTTTCCCGAAACACCAAATCGAAATGCTAAATTTTGAACAGGATAAAATTCAATTCCGGTTTTTATTAGAAATGGGGTTTCTGCTTCCTTTTGGGTTTCAACGCTTATCAAAATCATTTCATCAAACTGATAGTGACCTCCAACTCTAAAAATTGCCGACATTTTTTGTTTGCCTTCATTTGTTTCAATTCCGCCGGAAATTGGATTGAAAATATGTGCTCCCAAAAACAATTTTTTATTTGGCGAATAGATAATTCCGGTTTCGAAAGTAGCAAATCCAAATGCATTGCTGTTTTCCGGAAATCGTTGCGAAAAATAGTCGAGCTGAATTCCAGCATGAATTTTTTCTGAAAGTGATTTTGCAAATGCCAGCCCCACTTTATTTTCTTTGAATGAACCTTTTCCAAACTGTGAAAAACTAAATCCAAATGTTCCTGCGTTTACAGGAAGAATCAGAGAGCTGGCGGTCAACGACAATTCTTCGATCGCAAATTTCGATTCGTAATAAACTCCGGCAGAAAATTGTTTAAATAAAGCCAATCCTGCCTGATTGTGAAATGTACTCCAAGTATCGGAAATAGATACAAATGCGTTTGAAAGTGCCAATGAACGTGCGCCGGTTGGGTGGTTTTCGAGGGCAAATAATTTCGATAAACCAAAAATGAAAAGCAAGAATGTTAATAAGGGTCTTTTCATAATGTAAAACAAAAGAGATGTAGTTAGAAATACGCCTCTTCTAAATTACAAAAATATTTTATTCGAAACTAATTCGTTTTGAAATTATATTTCACCTTTGAAAGATCCTGGTTGGCCTTTACAATTTTTTGTTTTAAGTTCTCTTTGTATTCAATTAACTTTTGCATTAAAAGTTCGTCGCCGGTTGCCATCATTTGAACGGCTAAAATAGCCGAATTTAATGCACCGTTAACTGCAACTGTAGCAACCGGAATTCCGGGAGGCATTTGAAGAATAGCTAAAATAGAATCAAACCCGGAAAGGCTCGCGTTAATTGGAACTCCAATAACAGGAAGTGGTGTCATTGCTGCAATTACACCGGGTAAATGAGCAGCCATTCCTGCGCCGGCAATAATTACCTGAATACCACGATCTTTAGCTCCTTTGGCAAAAATTTCAACTGCTTCGGGTGTGCGATGTGCTGAAAGAGCGTTCATCTCAAAAGGAACTTCAAACTCGTCCAGCAACTTTGCAGCTTTTGCCATAATATCCAGATCGGATGTGCTGCCCATAATAATACTCACTCTTGGTTTCATGTTTTGTATTTTATATTTTCAGTTAATCGATTTGTTTTGTTATTTTGTGCTTTTTATTTTTCGAAGGCGAAATTACGGCATTTTAGCAACTTTTAAAAATCAATTCATCTAATAAATAATGAAACAAGTTAAAGTACACGACAAAAACTTTGAACTCTATATTCCTCACGAAAAAATTTGCTCGGTGGTTGAGGAGATGGCTGATAAAATGAACATAGAATTGGCCGATGAAAATCCGTTATTCATTTGTATATTGAATGGCTCTTTTATGTTTGCTGCTGAGTTGTTTAAAAGAATAGATTTGGTTGAAACCGAAATTTCGTTTGTTAAATTAGCATCGTATGAAGGCGACCAAACAACGGGAAAAGTAAAACAGTTAATTGGTTTAAATGAGAATATTGAAGGCAGAACGGTTGTAATTCTGGAAGATATTGTTGATACTGGTATTACAATCGTTAATATTTTGGAACAATTGGGAAAGTTGAATCCAAAAGCAGTGAAAATTGCAACGATGCTATTAAAACCCGCTTCGCTGCAAAAAGAGGTACAGTTAGATTATGTCGGCTTGGAAATTCCAAATGATTTTATTGTTGGATTTGGACTGGATTACGATGGCTACGGCCGCAACTTGATAGATATTTACACAGTTATTAACGACTAAAAACCAAAACAAAATGTTGAATCTCGTATTATTTGGCCCTCCCGGAGCTGGGAAAGGTACACAAGCAGAATTTTTAATTCAATCGTTTGGATTAGATCATTTATCAACAGGAGACTTATTACGGAGCGAATTTGCTGCCGGAACAAAGTTGGGGCTCGAAGCCAAAAGTTACATGGAAAAAGGCGAATTGGTTCCCGATGCTGTGGTAATTGGAATGATTAAAAGCAAACTTGAAACGAATAAAGATACCAAAGGTTTTATTTTCGATGGATTTCCAAGAACCGTTGATCAGGCCAAAGCTTTGGATGAAGTATTAAATGAAAATGAAACACCAATTTCAGGGATGCTAAGCTTGGAAGTAGATAAGCCGGAATTGATTAACCGTTTGTTAAGCCGTGGAAAAGTTTCGGGACGTGCCGACGATCAGGATCAATCGATAATTGAAAACCGGATTAATGTGTATAATGAAAAAACATTGCCATTAATACAATATTATAAACCACAGGGTAAACATTTCGGAATTAACGGAATGGGTACTGTCGATGAAATTGCCGGCAGATTAAAAGTTGCTGTAGAAAAATTATAAGATGTAGTTGTTCGTGTTATTTCGATAAGGAACATCCTGACGTCGTAATAGAGGGAAGGAGGAATCTCATCAATAATAAACGGATCGAGATGGCAAAAGAATGAAATGGGTTATTGGTAGCGGAGAGAGAAATCTTTATTAATTGGCAGATTCCACTCTCTCTTCGAAATGACAAATTGGTATGAAAAGGTGAAAGGATAAAAATGGCTGAAACAAATTTTGTAGATTACGTAAAGATTCATTGTACGGCGGGAAGCGGAGGAGCTGGTTCAGCGCATTTTAGGAGAGAGAAATTTGAAGCTTTCGGAGGTCCTGATGGAGGAGATGGAGGTCGTGGCGGTCATATTATTCTGAAAGGCAATGAGCAAATGTGGACTTTGTTGCACCTGAAATACAGAAAACATGTGAAGGCAGGGTTAGGCGACCGTGGCGGAAAATCGAGAAGTACGGGTGCCGATGGTGAAGATGTAATTTTGGATGTACCTTTGGGAACCATTGCAAAAGATGTTGAAACAGGCGAAGTTCTTTTTGAAATTACTGAACATGGCGACAATGAAATACTGGCACAAGGAGGAAAAGGTGGTTTGGGAAACGACCATTTTAAAACGCCAACAAACCGTGCTCCACGATATGCACAACCCGGGGAAGAAGGTGTTGAAGGGTGGAAAATTCTGGAGCTAAAAGTACTGGCAGATGTTGGTTTAGTTGGTTTTCCAAGTTCAGGCAAATCAACTCTATTGTCGGTTGTTTCGGCAGCAAAACCGAAAATAGCAGAATATCATTTTACTACTTTAGTGCCAAATTTAGGTATTGTTGGACATCGCGAGCAGCGCTCGTTTGTTATGGCCGATATACCGGGGATTATTGAAGGTGCCCACGAAGGCAAAGGTTTGGGATTAAGGTTTTTACGGCATATAGAAAGGAATTCAATGTTGTTTTTTATGGTTCCCGCCGACAGTGAAAACCATTTGAAAGAATATAAAATTTTATTAAACGAGCTGGAGAAATACAATCCCGAATTATTGGATAAACAAAGGTTCCTTGGCATTAGTAAATCCGACATGCTCGATGAGGAGTTGATGACAGAGATTAGCGCCGAATTGGAAGGAGTTCCGCATCTGTTTTTTTCATCGGTAACCGGGTATAATATTCTGCAATTAAAAGATATTATCTGGGAAACACTCAATTCTTAAATGGAGTGGCTTCAAAATATATTAGATTTAGACCAAGAGCTGTTTTTATATTTGAACAGTTTTTATAACGATTTTTTTGATACGATTATGTTAATGGTTACCCGCAAAGAAACGTGGGTTCCTTTTTATTTGATAATCGTTTTCTTTCTCGTAAAAAACTACCGAAGTAAGTCTGTTTTTATTTTGATCTTTTTGGCTCTAACAATTTTTGCCAGCGATCAAATTTCAGTGTTAATTAAAGAGACTGTTCAACGTTTGAGACCTGTGCACGAACCGGCAATAGAACATTTAGTACATAATGTATTACGAAAGGGTGGTTTGTATGGTTTTGTTTCTTCTCATGCAGCGAATTCGTTTGCGATATTGATTTTTACAGCGAAGATTTTCAAAAACAGAAGTTACTTTTTACTGCTTCTATTTTGGGCAGTTATTCTTTCTTATTCACGCATCTATTCTGGGGTTCATTATCCGCTCGATGTTTTAGGCGGTGCAGTTTTAGGTTGGTTTTTTGGAGTTGTTTTTTACAAATTTCTAATGTTTGTCGAAAATCATTTTTTTATTGTACGCTCGCCAAAAATTGGAAGAACAAATCTAACCGACAAACAGGCAGGAACTGTTTTTCTTGTATTTGGCGTTCTATCTACTACTGTGGTCATTATGACTTACATCCTTCACTATTATAACTATTTGTAAATGGATATATTGGCATTCTCATTTTATACCGAAAAACACAAAAAATATACATCCGAATTAAAATCAGTATCCCAAAAAATACATCGATTTGCCTGGTATCGTTTTTCTGCATTTGTATGCATCTTTACACCGCCGTTTGTTTTTGGGATTAAAAGCTGGGTAACGCTGATTCTTTCACTTTCAGCAATTGTATTTTTTTTCTTTTTGATTAAAAAAAATCTTCAACTTGAAAAAAGGAAGAGCAAATTTATTGAATTGAAAAAGTTGGTTGAAGATGAATTATTGGCTTTAAAACATTCTTTTTCTCATTTCCAAAATGGCGAAGAATTTTTAGACACCGATCATTTTTTTTCCTACGATTTAGATTTGTTTGGCGAAGGTTCTCTTTTTCAGTTTTTGAATCGAACCTCAACCGTTGGTGGTCGTTTGAAGTTGGCCAATTGGTTGATAAAACCACCGGTTAATAAAGAGATTATTGAAAAAAGACAGCATGCAATTCGGGAGTTGACTGAAATTCCAAATTGGCGTTTGCATTTTCTTGCTAATGGAAACTTATTTAATGAAACCGAGGAGCTTAATCACGAAATAAAAGAGTGGTCGCAACTGGAATTAACTTTGAACCGGGCGTCGAAAGTAAAATGGTTGATTCGTCTTGTACCATTAATAACGATTGTTTCTGCCATCCCTGCATTTATGGGGATTTCGAATTTGTTTATTACTTTAACTGTTTTGTTGCAGTGGTTTTTAATGTACTTTTTTTGGCAACGAATTACCCAGTACTTTGGCTATTTTGGAAGAAAATCGGAGTTGCTTTCAAAATACATGCAGTTACTTCGGTTTGTAGAAGAGCGAGAATTTCAAGCTGAATATTTGGTTGATTTGCAGAAGAAGGTACAAAAGCCAGAATCGGCAAGCAAAGTATTTATGCAGTTAAAAAGTTTGGTAAAAGAGCTGGAGTATCGGCAGAATATTGTGGTTGGTATTTTTCTGAATTCTTTTTTTTTGTGGGATATTCGCTGTGTTTTTAAACTGTGGAATTGGCATCGAATAAATCATAAAAAACTGGCAATTTGGTTAGACGTGGTCGCAGAAGTGGATGCGTTAATTAGTTTGGCAAATTATTCGAATAATCATCCCCAATTTATTTTTCCTGAAATACACGAAGGTGGTTTTAAATTTCATGCGATAAAACTCGGTCATCCTTTGCTAAATTCGGAAAAACGGATTGCTAACGATATCGAAATTAATGGCTGGTCGAAAGTATTGATTGTAACCGGGGCAAACATGGCTGGTAAAAGTACATTCCTTCGAACGGTTGGTGTAAATTTAATTCTGGGACGAATGGGAGCACCTGTTTGTGCGGAAAATATGATTTTAACACCCATTTCAATTTACACAAATATGCGTACTACTGATTCGCTTTTAAAAGATGAATCGTACTTTTATGCCGAACTCAAACGTTTAAAAGGGGTGTTGGACCGTTTGCAAAATGGCGAACGTATTTTTGTGATTCTCGACGAAATGTTAAAAGGGACAAATTCTGTCGACAAATTAAACGGCTCAAAAGAACTCATTCGCAAATTAGTAGAATTTAAATCCATTTCGTTAATAGCTACTCACGACCTTAAACTTAGCGAAATGGAGGACGAATTCCCTCAGAGAGTTTTTAATAAGTGTTTTGAAATAAAGATTGAAAACGATGAATTGGTTTTTGACTATTTGCTTTCTGACGGTGTTACAAAAACAATGAACGCCACTTTCCTGATGAAAAAAATGGGAATTATTTAACCGAAATTAATTTCTTGAGGAAAAATTTCGCAGCTCAGTTTTCCAATATTTTTCAACTGCAATTTGTTAGTTACTGGCTGGCGGGAATCATCGAATTCCATGTTTGTTTCGTTATATTTGTCCCAAATTGTAAAAAATGACTATTGTTATTAAAAATCAAGAGGCTTTTAATTTGCATATTTAAACACGATAGAAATAGTTAGGAACAAATAATTTTGTTTTTAGCGCAATTTGATGATAAAAGGTATTATATGACTGCAATATACGACGAAGGAACAATTAGAACATTAGATTGGCAGGAGCATGTAAGGAAACGTCCGGGAATGTACATTGGGAAGTTGGGTGATGGTTCTGCTGCCGACGATGGAATTTATGTGCTTTTAAAAGAAGTACTTGATAATTCTGTCGATGAATTTATGATGGGTTTCGGGAAAAAAATTACCGTAGAAATCGATCAGGATAAAGTTTTTGTTCGCGATTACGGGCGTGGAATTCCACTTGGTAAATTAGATGATGTAGTTTCCAAAATGAATACTGGTGCAAAATACGATTCCAAAGTATTTAAAAAATCGGTTGGGTTGAATGGTGTTGGTATAAAAGCAGTGAATGCACTTTCAAATGATTTTACCATAAAAGCAGTTCGCGAGGGAGTTGCCAAAGAGGTTTCATTCAGTAAGGGAATAAAAATTGGAGAAAGAGATTTTTCAGGGATTGATGAACAAAACGGAACCATTGTATCTTTTGTCCCCGACCAGGAAGTATTTAAAAAATATCATTACATAAACGATTATGTGGTGAATATGTTGAAGAACTATACCTTCTTAAATTCGGGCTTAACCATTGAGTTTAATGGTGAGAAATATTTCTCCCGAAACGGATTACGTGATTTATTGGAAGAGAACATGGCTCACGACCCCATTTACCCGATTATTCATTTAAAGGGAGATGATATTGAAGTTGCCTTAACACACGGAAATCAATATGGAGAAGATTATTATTCGTTTGTAAACGGGCAGCATACTTCACAGGGAGGCTCACATTTGCAGGCGTTTCGAGAGGTACTTGTGAAAACGATTCGTGATTTTTATAAAAAGGATTTCGATCCATCAGATATTCGAGCTTCCATTGTAGCGGCCGTTAGTATAAAAGTAGAAGAACCGGTTTTCGAATCGCAAACAAAAACCAAACTGGGTTCAAAAGATATTGGTCCCGATGGCCCTTCTGTACGTGCTCACGTTGCTAATTTTATGCAAAAAGAACTGAATAATTTTTTGCATAAAAATCACGAAGTAGCTGAAGTGTTGTTGCGAAGAATTACAGAATCGGAACGTGAAAGAAAAGCGATTTCAGGAATAAAAAAATTAGCAAAACAACGGGCAAAAAAGTCTGATCTTCACAATAAAAAATTGCGCGATTGTCGCATTCATTTTAATAGCAAAAACGACAGAAAAGTGGAGTCGAGTATTTTTATTACCGAAGGAGATTCGGCAAGTGGATCCATTACAAAATCGCGCGACGTAAATACCCAGGCGGTTTTTAGTTTGAAAGGAAAACCTTTGAATTCTTTTGGATTAACCAAAAAAGTGGTGTATGAAAACGAGGAGTTTAATTTGCTTCAGGCTGCGTTGAATATTGAAGAAAGTCTTGAAGATTTGCGATATAATAAGGTAATAATTGCAACCGATGCCGATGTGGATGGAATGCATATTCGTCTGTTGCTGATTACTTTTTTCCTTCAGTTTTTTCCCGATTTAATTCGTAAAGGTCATGTTTATATATTACAAACACCACTATTTAGGGTACGCAACAAACAGAAAACTTTTTACTGTTATTCAGACGAAGAGAAAGAAAAAGCCATTAATAAATTGAAAGGAAATCCTGAGATTACCCGGTTTAAAGGGTTGGGTGAAATATCGCCTGATGAGTTTAAACATTTTATTGGCGAAAAAATACGCCTCGATCCGGTGGTGATGAAGAAACACGAATCGGTGTTTCAATTATTGGAATTTTATATGGGTAAAAATACACCAACCCGGCAGGAGTTTATTATTGAAAACCTGTATGTTGAGAAGGATGAAGTGGCTTAATTTTAGAATATTTCGGAAAGGATTAATCAAACCCTGCGAAAGGGAGTCTTAAAAATTGATAAGCGAAGAATGTCAGAAGAGAATTTAAATCGAGAAGAGATTCAGGATGAGAATGTAAAAGACCAAGTTATCTATTTGTCTGGAATGTATAAACAGTGGTTTCTCGATTATGCATCGTATGTAATTTTGGAGCGTGCTGTCCCTTATATTAACGATGGGCTAAAACCTGTGCAAAGGCGAATTATGCACGCCATGCGCGAAATGGACGATGGGCGTTACAACAAAGTGGCGAACATTATTGGACAAACCATGCAGTACCATCCGCACGGCGATGCATCCATCGGGGATGCTGCGGTTCAGCTTGGTCAAAAAGAATTGTTAATTGATACGCAGGGAAACTGGGGAAATATATTAACTGGCGATGGTTCGGCAGCACCCCGGTATATCGAGGCACGTCTTTCCAAATTTGCACTGGAAGTTTTGTTCAACCCAAAAACCACGGTTTGGAAAATGTCGTATGACGGCCGGAAAAAAGAACCAGTTACACTTCCTGTAAAATTTCCATTGTTATTGGCGCAGGGTATTGAAGGAATTGCGGTAGGTTTAGCTTCGAAGTTATTCCCGCATAACTTTGTGGAGTTAATTGACGCTTCAATTGCTCATTTAAAGAATAAAGATTTTGAGTTGATCCCTGATTTTCCAACTGGTGGTTCGGCAGATTTTAGCAGATACAACGATGGATTACGTGGCGGTTCTGTTAAAGTACGCGCAAAGATTGAAAAACGTGATAATAAAACTCTGGTAATTACAGAGGTTCCGTACGGCAAAACCACTTCTTCGTTAATCGAATCGATTATAAAAGCCAACGACAGAGGTAAAATTAAAATCAAAAAAATTGACGATAATACAGCCGAACATGTTGAGATTTTAATCCACTTGGCATCGGGAGTTTCTTCAGATAAAACCATTGATGCGCTTTACGCTTTTACCGATTGCGAAATGTCGTTATCGCCAAACTCGGTAATTATTGAAAACGACAAACCAATTTTTATTGGTGTCAAGGAGATTTTAAGACGTTCGGCAGACAGTACCTTGCAATTGCTGAAGTTAGAATTGGAGATTAAAAAATCGGAATTGGAAGAAGCGTGGCATTTTTCATCACTCGAAAAAATATTTATTGAAGAGCGAATTTACAAAGACAAAAAATTCGAGGATTCAGAAAATATGGATATGGCGTTGGATTATATTGATAAACGCCTCGATCCATGGAAACCAAAGTTAAAGCGTGAAATTACACGTGAAGATATTTTGAGACTGATGGAAATCCGAATGGCTCGAATTCTCAAATTCAATAAAGATAAAGCCAACGACCATTTACTATCTATAGAAGACGAAATTGCAAAGGTTGTTGAAAACATAAAAAACATTGTACCGTTTACAATTAAATGGTTTCAGCATTTAAAAAGTAAATACGGAAAGGGGCGCGACCGAAAAACCGAAATTCGCAGTTTCGAAAATATTGTTGCTTCAAAAGTGGTTGTTCGGAACGAAAAACTTTACATCGATCGCAAAGAAGGTTTTATTGGAACGGGTCTGAAAAAAGCAGAGTTTATCTCCGATTGCTCGGATATTGATGACATTATTGTCTTTCGCCGAGATGGTTCCTATTTTATAACCAAGGTTTCTGATAAAGCATTTATCGAGAAAAATCCACTTTATGTTGCCGTATTTAAAAAGAACGACAAACGCACCATTTACAACGTAGTTTATAAAGATGGCAAATCGGGCTTTTCGTACATGAAACGTTTTTTTGTTACGGGTGTTACCCGAGATAAAGAATATAATTTAACGAAAGAAACAAAAGGGTCGAGGATTACCTATTTTTCGGCAAACCCAAATGGCGAAGCCGAAGTTTTAAAAATAATACTGAAGCCAAAACCTCGAATTAAAAATCTGGTTTTTGAAGAAGATTTGGGTGAATTAGCGGTTAAAGGCCGGCAGTCGATGGGTAATATTTTAACCAAATACGAGGTTCATAAAATCTCTTTGAAGGAAAGAGGTGTTTCTACTTTAGGTGGGCGCAAAATTTGGTTCGACGAAGATGTATTGCGATTAAATGCTGATTCACGCGGAAAGTTTCTAGGTGAATTTTCGGGTGAAGATAAAATTTTGGTATTGTACAAAAAGGGAGAGTACCAATTGTATAATTACGATTTAAGCAACCATTTTGAAAAAGATATTTTAACGATTGAAAAATTTGATAAACGGAAGATTTTGTCAACCGTTTATTACGATGCAGAGCATAAATTTTATTACGTAAAACGATTTGAAATTGATGAAGTTGAAGGTAAATCATTTAGCTTTATTGGCGAAAACCCTGATAACAAACTGGTTAGTGTAACATGGGTTCGTTATCCCAGGTTAGAGTTAGAATTTGGGGGCAAGAACTCGGAACGGGAAAATGAGATTATTGAAATAGCCGAATTTATTGGGGTAAAATCGTGGAAAGCAAAAGGGAAACGGGTTTCGAATTATGAAGTTAATAATATAAAAGAGATTGATCCGATTATAAAAGATGAGGATGATAAACCGGAAACTGAAATAATAGAGATCGAGGAATTAAAAGAAATTGAAGATATCCCTTTTGAAATTAATCGTCCAAAAGATGAAGAAGATCCAAGTCAAATGTCGTTATTCTAGCGTTTAAAGTTTTGCTTACAAAGTTAAAAGTTATTTGAATTAGCTTTAAACCTTAAAATAAGAAGAATGAGAATTTACTTAATTGGATATATGGGATGTGGTAAATCCACACTTGGAAGAAAGCTATCAACGCATCTCAATTTACAGTTTGTGGATATGGACCACTACATTGAGGAGAGAAATTACAAAACCATTCCACAGATTTTTGCTGAAGAAGGTGAAGCTGAATTCAGGAAAAAAGAAAGAAAGGCTTTGGAGGAGCTTTCTGAATTTCACGACATTGTAATTGCAACAGGTGGAGGAGCTCCCTGCTTTTTCGACAATGTTGAATTAATGAACAAAACCGGCAAAACCATTTTTCTGAATATTAATCCTAAAATTCTTGCCGATCGCTTACTAAAATCTAAAACAGAACGCCCGCTTATTAAAGGAAAATCACGGGAAGAATTAGTTGCTTTTATAAACGAGACCTTAAAAAAACGCAACGAATTTTATAAAAAAGCAGAGTTTCAAATTACAAAGACGAATATCGTTTTACATGATTTGAAAAAGATGATTTCATAAATGGGCTTATTTGAGCATTGTTTTCAAATATACAGGGAAGAAAATTAGATTGAATTGATTATAAAAAGATATGCCAACCGTTGCTCAAATATTTGCCCACACCCTGAAAGAAATAAGTGTTCGGTTTGTATTTGGTGTACCCAGCGGAAATATGATAGATTACATTGAAGCACTCCGCGAAGAAGATGGAATTGATTTTATATTGGTTGGGCACGAAGCGACTGCATCTTTTATGGCTGGAGTTTGTGGTCGATTGACCGGCGTTCCGGGAGCCTGTTTTGGCACTTTTGGCCCAGGTGCAACAAATCTTAGCACCGGCGTTGGCTGCGCACTACTCGACCGTTCTCCGTTAATTGCTTTTACAGATGAAATGCCAGATCATCTTTTGAATCGAACAGTTCAAATGAACATCAATCACCAGCAATTATTTTATCCTTTAACAAAATGGACTACCAGATTAAATAAAGAAAATGTTGGGGAACTTATTTTGAAAGGTGCTGGAATCGCAATAGAGGAAATTCCGGGTTCGGTTCATATTGGTATTCCGGCCGGAATAGGACAGGAAAATATTGAAAAGCCGGAAAGTTCAATAAAATATTTACTATTGGAGAAAGAGCAATCTCACAATTCAAATCACGAGTTATTCGATGAGGTAGAAGAGTTTTTTGCGAATTCAAAGAAACCAATTCTGGCAATTGGTTTGTCGGCGGTTAGAGCAGAAATGAAGATGCAAATTATTGAAGTCGCAGAGAAATTTCAAGTACCGGTAGTATTAACTCCCATGGCAAAAGGAATGTTTCCAGAAGACCATCCTCTGTACGCTGGAGTGCTTTTTCATGCATTGTCAGGTTTGGTTGCAACAACTTATCGCGAGGCTGACTTAGTAATTGGAATTGGCTACGATCCCATTGAGTTTAATTATGAAGATTGGATACCGGAAGTGCCACTAATTCATTTCGACACTAAAATTGCAGATCTTGATTCAACCCAAATCCCGAATGTTTTAAATGTGCTTGGAAATTTACAAACCTCATTAAATGAGTTTATTAAAATTGATTCAAACTCAAAAGAATGGGATTTAAATGTACTTCAAAAAAGGAAAGAAGAACTTTTTAAAAAATTAAAACCTACGCTAAATTCTTTTGGTCCGCTTGCTATTGTAAAAGAGTTACGGAGCACTTTGCCTGATGACGGGATTTTAACGGTTGATGTTGGAGCGCATCTTCATTTAATTGGTCAAATGTGGCGTACTCCCGAACCTCAAAAATTAATAATTACTAACGGTTGGTCGTCCATGGGATTTGCAATTCCGGCAGCTTTGGCAGCTAAACTTTGTAATCCCAATCTGCCTGTAGCAGCTCTTATGGGCGATGGTGGTTTTTTAATAACCATTGGGGAACTGGCTACTGCTAAACGCCTTAATCTGAAAATCGTATTTGTTGTTATTTACGATAACAGTTTGTCGCTGATTAGTATTAAACAAGAAAAAAAAGGTTACGATTTTGAATACGGTACAAATTTACAAAACCAAATTACGGAACCAACCAACCATTATTTTGGTGTTCCGGTAATTCGGGCTACAAATCTTGATGAATATCAAAATGCTTTGCTAACAGGTTACTCTTTAAACGGACCCGTTGTTATTGAAGCTGTTGTTAATGGAAACGAGTACGGTAAATTGGTTTTGAAAACATAAAAGGGAATCGGAGATAATTATAAATCTTTAAAAGAATAATATGTATCTATTTTTTGACACAGAAACAACAGGATTGCCTCGGAATTGGAAAGCTCTTGTAACAGATTTGAATAATTGGCCAAGAATGATTCAGGTCGCATGGATTTTATGCAATAATAAGGGAAATCGTATTGATTCGGATGATTTTATTATTAAACCCGAAAATTTTACAATCCCAGTTGAAGCTTCGAGGGTTCATGGAATTTCAACAGAAAAAGCCATTGCCGAAGGAGTTGAACTTGAGAAAGTACTGGTAAAGTTTAATGAATTGGTTGAACAATCGGATTTTATTGTTGCGCACAACATTAGTTTTGATGAAAAGATTATTGGAGCGGAATTATTAAGAAAAGAAATTCGAAGTGATTTTGAAAGAAAAAGAAAATTGTGTACGATGAAAGCTTCAACGGATTATTGCAGGATTTCTGGTCCTTATGGATACAAATGGCCAAAATTATCAGAACTGCATATCAAACTTTTTGGAGAAGATTTTGAGGAAGCACATAATGCATCAACGGATATTAATGCTACAGAGAAATGTTTTTGGGAAATGCGAAAACTAGGATTAATTTAATGGATAAATTTATTCTAATAAGAACCATTATTGATGAAGAACTCGAACAGCAATTATAATTAATGAATATAAAATCAAATCCAGAAAACCTTTGATATTCCGAAAAGTATTTATGCACTAAAAATAGAAAATCCAACAAAAAAAAGGATTAGGTACCAAAAACTTGTTACTAAAGGGCGAACGAGAACATATTGCAAAATTGTTCGGTTTTTTGATTGGATGTCCAAGTGCAAAAACAAGGAGCAAAATTTTAATCTAATTTACAGTTTGAATCTACATCACACTTTTATTATCAAACAAATCATTCTACAACAAATTCAAGCTCTTTAAACATAAACTCTTCAACTTTACCATCTCTGTTTTCAAGTTGAAGTTGCCCGAATTCACCAATACCAATAATTTTCGCTTCGAAAAAATTTCCATGTTTTGAGTATTTTCCCCATACTCCTTTTCTATAAAGTTGAGCGAAATAGGCGGAATCAATTTCAAAGAAATCAGCAGTCTCTATTTTTTTATACCAATTTAGAATTGATCCCAGAATTTCAGCCGCTACGGTTTCCACACAATAATTCTTGCGTGTAATTTGTTTTAGAGAAACCGGATTCGGAGCATCCGACAAAAAATCCACCTGATTCAAATTCATCCCAATTCCTATAACCGATGAAAAAAGACTACTGCCCTTTATGGAATTCTCAATTAAAATTCCCGCAATTTTTTTATTCCCAACATAAATATCGTTGGGCCATTTAATCGAAACATCATCAATCTCATTTTTCAAATAATCAAGCAATGCTAAACTTGCAATTTTCGAAATTGTAAATTGTTTCCCAGCCAACAAGCTATTTGGATATAAGAGAATACTTGCCAACAAGTTTTTTCCTGCCTCACTCTCCCACCGATTCCCGCCTTGCCCTCTGCCCTTGCTTTGAAATTGCGCCAAAACGACAGTACCCTCAACTGCATTAGACAAAATCAGTTGGTTGGCATAGTTGTTGGTAGATTCCACCTCATTTACAACAATAATGTTTTTAGCTTTTTCTCTCATAAAATCAAAAAATAAACAAACTGTTTATTATAAAGTTGGTTTTATTGAATTTGTACCTTTTTTTCATCTTTTAACAACAATTTTACGTTAATGAAATGCAAAGTACTAAAAATAGGATTAGACCAAAAAGATTATCTTTGTAACGGAATTTAAATATATGCAAAACAAAGACAAGGCCATTGATAAAACTCTGGAAGCAATTCTAGAAGGAATTCAAAGAATTAAGGGTAAGAATATTACGTTAATCGACTTAAGTACAATACAACATACGGAATGTAGTTATTTTGTTATTTGTCACGGAACATCATCAACCCAGGTAGATTCCATCGCACATTCAGTGGAAGATACTGTTAAAGAACTTACAAAAGAAAATGCCTGGCATCGAGATGGATATAAAAATTCGTTATGGATTTTGATTGATTACGGTGACATTATGGTACACGTTTTTCAGGAAGAAGCACGTACTTTTTATAATTTAGAAGGACTTTGGGCAGATGCCAAAATAACAAAAATTGCAGAAGATAATTAGGATAAGGTCATGACAGAGAATAAAGATAACAACAAGGAGAACAACAAGCAAGATAAACCTAACAATCCGTTTGATCTCTTTAATCCAAATAAGAAAAACGATGGAAAATCTCCAAAATTCAATGCCTATTGGATTTATGGAATTGTAGCCATTGTATTTATAGCTGTTCAATTTTTTGTGAGCAACAGCAACGGACCAGTTGAGACAAATTGGAGTAAAGTGAAATCGACAATGCTTGCCAACCAGGATATAGAAAAGATAGTAGTGGTTAACGACAAGCAAGCAAAAATCTACATAAAAAAGGATCGGATAAAAAACTACGAACAGGAATTTAGTGGAAATTTTTCAAAACCTTCGGACGCCGGGCCACATTTTATATTTAACATTGGTTCGGTTGAAACTTTTGAACGGAATTTAAGCGAAGCACAAAACGGTGTTCAAGATGAAATTCTTCCTGAATACAAAGAGGAACGAAATTGGGCAGGAGAAATACTTTGGACAATTGGACCGTTTGCATTAATCATTTTACTTTGGTGGTGGATCTTCAGAAGAATGAGCAAAGGCGGTGGAGGTGGCGGTGCCGGTGGAATTTTTAATGTGGGTAAATCACAAGCCAAAGTTTTTGATAAGGATCAAAAAGTAACAACTAATTTTAAAGATGTTGCCGGACTGGCAGAAGCAAAACAAGAAGTTGAAGAGATTGTTGAATTTTTGAGAAGCCCTGGAAAATACACAAAATTAGGGGGCAAAATTCCTAAAGGAGCGCTCTTGGTTGGTCCTCCGGGAACCGGTAAAACGTTATTGGCAAAAGCTGTTGCCGGCGAAGCAAACGTGCCGTTCTTTTCAATGTCGGGGTCCGATTTTGTTGAAATGTTTGTGGGAGTAGGTGCATCGCGAGTGCGCGACCTGTTTAAACAAGCCAAAGAAAAAGCACCTTGTATTATTTTTATCGATGAAATTGATGCCATTGGTCGTGCCCGTGGTAAAAATCCAAACATGGGATCGAATGACGAGCGCGAGAATACACTGAACCAATTACTTACCGAAATGGATGGTTTTGATACTAACGGTGGAGTAATTATTCTGGCAGCAACCAACCGAGCAGATATTCTAGACCGTGCGTTAATGCGTGCAGGTCGTTTCGACAGACAAATTCATGTTGAATTACCCGATTTAAACGAACGTGCTGAAATTTTCAATGTTCACCTTCGTCCGCTTAAACTAAGCGAAGAGGTAAAAGTTGATTTTCTTGCCAAACAAACTCCGGGCTTTTCCGGAGCCGATATTGCCAATGTTTGTAACGAATCGGCACTTATTGCAGCCCGGCAGGACAAAGAGGCGGTTGAAAAGCAAGATTTTCTTGATGCGGTTGACCGGATTGTAGGCGGATTAGAAAAGAAGAATAAAATAATTTCTCAAACAGAGAAAAAAACCATTGCTTTTCATGAAGCCGGACATGCTACCATAAGTTGGTTACTTGAACATGCACATCCATTGGTAAAAGTTACGATTGTTCCCAGAGGAAAAGCGCTGGGTGCAGCTTGGTATTTACCCGAAGAACGCTCGATTACAACCAAAGATCAGTTATTAGACGAAATGGCGTCAGCACTGGGAGGCCGAGCAGCTGAAGAAATTATTTTCGACAAAATATCTTCCGGAGCACAAAACGATTTAGAAAAGGTAACCAAACAAGCTTATGCAATGGTCAGCATTTTTGGGATGAGCGAAAAAGTTGGAAATGTTAGTTATTACGATTCAACGGGGCAATCGGATTATTCGTTTACAAAACCTTATAGCGAAAAAACTGCCGAATTAATTGATGCCGAAGTTAAAATTCTCATCGACAGCCAATATGTACGTGCCGTTCAAATTTTAAAGGACAATGCAGAAGGTCATACAAAACTGGGCAATCTTCTTTTGGAAAAAGAAGTTATTTTTAGTGAAGATTTAGAAGAAATCTTCGGAAAACGACCTTGGAAAAAACAAGTGCTTTCGGGAAACGGGAATGATAATCCTAAAATAAAAGCGAAAAAAAAACCAGAGAAGAAGGATAAACCTGCCAAAGAAGAAAAAGAAAATAATTCCGTTTCAGAATAAAATGAGTGATGCCCGGCAAGAAATATTGAACAGGCTAAAAAATGCCGTTCACACCGAGCCGGAAAAACCTGATTTTGATGCTCCCGTTTACCATTCAATAAATAAACCTTTGGATCTTGCTTTCAAAGAAAATTTAGAAAAGGTAAACGGGAGTGTTTATATCTATTCTTCAGAAATAGAACTTTTTGAAAACCTAAAGACGTTTCTTTCCGATTTCAAACAAGAGACTATTTGCTGCAAAGAGACAAGAATTCAGCTTCAGTTCCGGAAATTTAAAATTCCTTTTTCTAAATGTTCTCGTTTGCCCGATTCGATAGAAGTGGGAATTACAGGCTGCGAATTTTTAATTGCACACACAGGTTCTGCAATGGTAAGTTCCGCTCAAAAAGGTGGACGGCAGATGTTTGTTTATCCACCAGTACATATTATTGTTGCCTCAAAAAACCAAGTGGTTGATTACCTCGACAAAGCCTATCTTGGAATTCAAGACAAATACAAAAACAACTTACCTTCGCAAATAACTTTAATTACCGGTCCCAGCCGAACTGCTGACATAGAAAAAATCTTAATTTTAGGCGCACACGGACCAAAGGAACTTCACGTATTTCTATTGAATAATTAAACTCTCCTATTTACATTCAGCATTATTAATACTCAAATTATTAAAAAGCTCAACCAAACCTGTTATTAACGGTAGTTCTCGTTGTATTATACTTTCGAATAACAAAAAACTTATGAATTAATCAGGTTAGAGACTGTTTAAAATTTTTAACTTTGCACCATGGAAAAAGGTTGGGTAGAAATTTATATGACCACGCACGAATACAAAGCTTCAATGGCAAAAGACTTGCTAGAGAACGAAGGTATAAAAGCAGTGATTATTAATCAGCACGATTCAGCTTACCAAAATTTTGGCGAATTTTCTGTACATGTTGCAGAAGCCGACCAAACGAAAGCAGTTGCATTACTAAAAAAACTAAAACATTGAGTAATCTCTTAAAACGGAGTTTAACAGGTGTCGCATTTGTCTCCATCCTATTAGCGGGTATAATTATTCACCCATTTGTATTTGTTTCCGTTTTTGGAGTGATTCTGTTTTTAACTCAAAGCGAATTTTACAAAATAACAAAACTGTCAGATTGTTCTCCTCAAAAAATAGTTGGGCTAATACTTGGCTTACTCTTTTTTATAAATTGTTTCCTCATTGCAAATAACATTATCCCTCCCTCCCTAATAATAATATTCATCCCATTTTTGCTTTTTGTTTTTATTGCTGAATTATTTAGTAAAGACACAAGCAGTTTGAAAAATAGCTCAATTACAATTGCAGGTTTAATCTATGTGGCTCTACCATTTAGTTTATTAAATTTTATCGTTTTTAAAGAGATTTCAGGGGCCAGTCATTTTTATCCCTGGATTTTAGTGGGAATACTTTTTATTCTTTGGACCTACGATTCAATGGCTTACGTTACAGGTTCACTTTTGGGAAAACATAAAATTGCACCTAAAGTTTCACCCTTAAAATCGTGGGAGGGATTAGTTGGAGGAACCATTTTCGCTGTAATTGTAGGGATTTTATGTGCTGTCCTTTTTCAGGAAATAAACGTATTTAATTGGATTATAATTTCGTTACTTGCCGTTATTTTTGGAACAATTGGTGACTTTTTCCAATCAAAATTAAAACGAGAAATTGGCATAAAAGATTCGGGGAATATCCTACCCGGACACGGTGGTTTACTCGACCGTTTCGACAGCTTACTTTTTGCCATTCCTATTATTTTTGTTTGGCTTAATTTAATCGATAAATTTTAACAGTATGACAATTCACAAAGAAGGAAAAAAAATAATCCCCATTGCATTTTTCTTTTTGGCAGTTTTAGATGCTATTATTTACATCTTCTTAAATCAATTTCTGATTTTCTATTTCTTAATGGCTGCATCGTTAGTTTTGGCTGGTTTGGTCGTTTACTTCTTTAGAGTACCAGAACGCGAAATCGACCATAACGAAAGCCATGTTTTAGCTCCTGCCGATGGTAAAATTGTGGTGATTAAAGAAGTTTTTGAAAAAGAGTATTTTAAAGACAATCGAATTCAGGTTTCTATTTTTATGTCACCACTAAATGTGCACCAAAACCGTGCACCAATTGGAGGGGAAATTTCGTACTTAAAACATTTCCGTGGTGCATTTTATCCGGCTTTTGTGGAAAAATCGTCGGAGTTAAACGAGCGTTGTTCTACTGTTTTCAAAATGAAAAATGGCACGGAAGTTTTATCCAGGCAAATTGCCGGAACACTAGCTCGCCGAATTTGTACCTACATAAAACCCGGCGGAAAAATTGAACAAGGCGACGAATATGGTTTTATTCGTTTTGGTTCAAGAGTTGATTTATTTCTCCCACTTGATGCAAAAGTGAAGGTTAAACTGGACGAAAAACCAGTTGGAGGACAAACTATTATTGCAACTTTATAACTAACGTTTTGAAAAAAATTATAGCTCAAATTCCAAATTTTATAACTTCACTTAATATTATAATGGGAACGTTGGCAACATTTTTTGCCATCGATGGTCATTTAATTTGGGCAGGAATATTTATTGTCGTTGCATCTATTTTCGATTTTTTAGATGGTTTTGCAGCGCGTCTTTTAAATGCTTATTCTGAAGTTGGCAAACAGCTGGATTCATTGGCAGACGTTGTCTCGTTTGGAATTGCACCCGGCGCTATTCTATTTACACTACTGGAGTTCTCGTTGTTTGGTAAAAACCAGCCTATTTACGAAATCGGTGCCAATTGGTACCAATGGCTAATTCTATTCTCAGCATTTTTAATCCCCGTTTTTGGAGCAATTCGCTTAGCACGTTTTAATAGTAATCCTTCAGACGAACCTTTCTTTCGCGGACTTCCCATTCCGGCAAACGGACTATTTTGGGCCTCGTTGGGCTTAATGCTTGAAATGCCTAAATACACAGAGCTTTTGCAAATTTTATTTTCAACAAAAAACTTAGTGATTCTGGGTATTTTTATGTCTGGAATGATGGTAATAACAATGCCCATGTTTTCCTTAAAACCTAAATCGTTTCGATGGAATGAAAATTGGTACCGCTATCTTTTCCTCGGTCTTTCGTTAGTGCTTTTAATCGTTTTCAACGTTTATGGAATTGCCTTAATAATTTTCCTTTATATTTTACTGAATTTGACTTTTTATATTTTAAAGGTTAAATTTTAAGGTCCTAATTTTTTCAAATTTGACAAAGCAAAAGCCCCTGAAAACGGAATATATTTTTCCCGAGGGAAAGATAATAATACACCATGACAAATTATCTTCCGTAAACAGAGGCTTAATTTTTTAATACACAAATTAGTAAAAAATCCCATCAAATAGATATTTACATTATAATTAACAACAAAGAGGGAAAGATGTTTTTAATCTGAAAAAGAAATTATTTCAGTGGGGTGGAAAATTGTAAAACATCCGCATCAGTAATGTTTTTATCGCATAAAATAATCAACCTTTCAATTACATTCCTGAACTCACGAATATTACCGGTCCAATTTATTTTTTGCAATTCCTTAAGTGCCTTGTCGGTAATCATTTTCTCAGGCATTCCATATTCACCACAAATCTGTTTTATAAAATAGTTGGCTAAAATCGGAATGTCTTCCAATCGTTCGTTTAAAGAAGGCACATGAATCAGAATTACACTTAACCGGTGATAAAGATCTTCACGAAAATTACTTTTAGAAATTTCTTCTGATATATTTTTATTGGTTGCGGCAACCACGCGGACGTCAACTTTTATATGTTTGTCGCCACCCACCCTACTAATGATACTTTCCTGCAAAGCCCGTAAAACTTTTGCCTGCGCTGAAAGACTCATGTCTCCAATTTCATCCAGAAACAAAGTACCTCCGTTGGCTTGTTCAAATTTTCCCTGACGTTGTTTTACCGCCGAAGTAAAAGCTCCTTTTTCGTGCCCAAATAATTCGCTTTCAATCAATTCCGAAGGAATAGCGGCGCAGTTAACTTCAACAAACGACCCGGATGAGCGGTGACTTTGTTCGTGAATTCTACGTGCAACCAACTCTTTTCCCGAACCATTTGCACCTGTTATTAAAACCCGTGCATCGGTTGGAGCAACCCTGTCTGCCATTTCAATAATACTTGTAATGGCTTTCGATTCACCAATAATCTGATATTTTTTGTTTACTTTTTTCTTTAGGATTTTGGTTTCGGTAACCAAATTCGATTTGTCCATCCCATTTCGGATAGTAATTAACAAACGATTTAAATCCAACGGTTTCTCGATATAATCGAATGCTCCCTTTTTAATGGAATCAACGGCAGTGTCGATGTTTCCATGTCCCGAAATCATTACGACCGCAGTGTCGGGAGCAAGAACAACCAACTGCTCCAGAACTTCAATACCATCGAGTCCCGGCATTTTAATATCACAAAGTACAATATCGTAATCACCATTTTTCACTTTTTCAATTCCTTTCATTCCGTCTTCAGCTAAATCAACTTCATACTTTTCGTATTCCAAAATATCTTTTAAAGTATTTCTGATACTTCTCTCATCGTCGATTACTAATATTTTTGACATGGCTATTTTTTTAATTGAAAACGTAAAAATAGTTTTAGTTGTTTGGATATAAAAATGGAATTGAAAAAATTATTAGGATACAACATTGACAAAAACAAAAAACCCGGCAAATTTTACCGGGTTTAAATATTATCTTTTTAAGATGGAAAAAGTAAAAACCTATTTATAACTTGCATCAGAAAAATAGCGTATAAACTGAGTCCGTTCGTAAAGCACATATTTTTCAATGTTGTTCTGGCTGGACTTTCCGCAAAATTCCTTAATTGTTTTGTAATTGTGCCTAAACATCTAGCCTTTTAATGTATACATTATCGACTCAATAATTTTTGACCCGTCTTTATAAACCACCGAAACAGCAGCCTCTTTTGTTTTATCACAACCTGAGAAGAATAAGGATGGTTACTTCAATACCTCTTCAATCAAATTCAATTCTTCCTCCGTGAACTCAACATATTTTAAAGTTTCAACATTGTCGTCAATCTGTTTAATTGAGCTGGCGCCAATTAAAACAGAAGTAATTCTTTTGTCTTTTAAAATCCATGAAAGTGCCATCTGTGCTAACGATTGTCCGCGTTGTTGAGCAATTTCGTTTAGTTTTTGTACTTTCCCAATTGCAGAGTTCACCTGGTTTTCATGAAGAAAACCCCATGATTTGGTAGCTCTTGAATTCTCAGGAATACCTTTCAAATATTTATCGGTTAATAAACCTTGTGCCAGCGGCGAAAACGGAATACATCCAATTCCTTCCTCCTCCAAAACATCAAGCAAACCGTCTTCCACCCAACGCACAAACATCGAATATTTAGGTTGGTGAATGAGGCACGGAGTACCTAATTCTTTTAGAATTTTGGAAGCTTCTTTTGCCATGTCGGCGGGGTAGTTTGAAATCCCTACATACAACGCTTTCCCTGAACGAACAGCCCGATCGAGTGCCATCATTGTCTCTTCAAGTGGCGTGTCGGGGTCAGGTCGGTGAGAATAGAAAATATCCACATATTCCAATCCCATTCTTTTCAAACTTTGGTCGAGGCTGGCAAGCAGATATTTTCGGCTTCCCCATTCGCCATAAGGACCAGACCACATTAAATAACCTGCTTTAGACGAAATAATCAGTTCATCGCGGTGGGCACTAAAATCTTGTTTAAATATTTTTCCAAAGTTCTCTTCTGCCGAACCGGGAGGCGGTCCGTAATTGTTGGCTAAATCGAAATGGGTAATGCCCAAATCGAAAGCGCGGTGCAACATCTGCCGGCCATTTTCAATTGTATCAACATCACCGAAGTTGTGCCATAATCCCAGCGAAACAGCTGGAAGTTTTAATCCCCACTTTCCACAGCGATTGTATTTCATTGTATCGTAACGGTTCTCTTTTGGTATGTAAGTCATGGTTTAAGATTTTAAATTTAATTACAATTTATAAATAGATTTTGAAAGTAAGAATTATTATGGGTAATTACTTAAATGATTTTTTTTTATGGAAACAATTACTTAATCTGGATAATCTTTTCGTAATACGTATCTACTTTTTTTATCCAATCGCTTTTTGTCTTCTTATCCAGAAAACTAGCTCTAAATGAATTTTTTGTCAATGCTATAATTTCCATCTTCGTAAGATTTAAAGCATCGGAAACTGCAAAGAAATTCTCATTTATGTAGCCACCGAAATAAGCAGGATCGTCGGAATTTATAGTTGCTAAAATCCCTTTTTGCAGCAGTGTTTTTAAGGGAAGATCCTTCATGGTTTTTACAACCCGAAGTTTAAGGTTCGACAGCGGACAAACAGTCAAAGGGATTTTTGTCGCGGCAAGTTCATTCAATAATTTACCATCTTCAATCGATCGAACACCGTGATCAATGCGAGATACTTTTAGCAAACGAAGTGCATCCCAAATGTATTCAGCCGGTCCTTCCTCTCCCGCATGTGCAACCGTTAAAAAACCTTCTTGCCGAGCCATCTCAAATACCTTTTGAAATTTAACCGGAGGATGACCAAGTTCAGATGAATCTAGGCCAACTCCAATAATTATGTCTTTAAATGGCAGGATTTGGTGCAAGGTTTTTATGGCATCGGTTTCATCGAGGTGGCGTAAAAAACAGACAATTATTTCCGATGTAATGCCCAGTTTTTCTTTCCCGGCATCCAACGCTTTTTTAATGCCATCAATTACGGTGTTGAATTCTATTCCTCGATGAGTATGTGTTTGAGGATCGAAAAATATTTCGGTGTGAACGATATTTTGCTCATGCGCTTTCAGTAAATACGCCCAGGTTAAATCGTAAAAATCCTGTTCATTTATTAGCACTCCTGCCCCTGCATAATAAATATCAAGAAATTCCTGAAGGTTGCTAAAATTGTAAACTTTTTTAAGCTCTTCAACCGAATTATATTTTATTTTAATACCATTTCGCTTTGCAATTTTGAACATTAATTCAGGCTCGAAAGTACCTTCAATGTGCACATGGAGCTCAGCTTTGGGAAGTTCATTTATGAAATCTTTCATTAAGATTGTACTCGTAATTATTTTAAAAAAATGTAAATATACAAAAGTGTTCAGAGAAATAGTAATCAGTAATTGGTCGCATTTTGAAGAAAAGAATGTGAGTCGTGATGCAAGATAATATTACTTCGTCTCATGAAAAAAAAGAAAAAATTAGAGTGTAGCAGTTTAAATTGAAACACAAAAGAAAAGGCAGATTCAAAGAATGATCTGCCTCAATTATCAATTTATTTAAATTAAACTTTCGGCAACTCCCAGGGAGCACGATAAGTAGGAGTTAGAAAACTGTTTGCATCATTGTCGCCAATAAATTCATTTTTTGCAGTATCCCAGTATAACCGTTTTCCGGTGCGGTGGGCAATATTTCCCAAATGTGCTACGCGGGCTGTATTTGCAGCTACTGTAATATTGGCATTAAGATTTTGGTTGCGGCTTTTTACACCTTCAATAAAATTGGCCATGTGCAAATCGAGCCCTTTCCCTGTTCCTTTTGTATAGCCAACCGGATCCATTAAATCTGCATTTTTATTTTTTTCAGGAATCACTTCCCATCCGCCACGATCGACAACCAGAGTACCGTTGTTTCCAACGAAACCAACGCCATGGTCGCGACCGAAATATCCGGCATTAATACCTGTTCCGTGATCCCATAACATAGTATGTCCATCGAATTCATACAAGGCTTGCAATGTATCCGGTGTTTCAGAGGCATCGTCATCATAACCAAATTTTCCACCCATTGCCATTATGGATTTTGGTGAAGGGTCGCCCATTCCAAACAAGCCGTAGTCTATAATATGAACACCCCAGTCGGTCATTAAACCACCTGCATAGTCGTAAAACCACCTAAAATTGAAATGGAATCGGTTGGGATTAAACGGACGTAATCGAGCTGGGCCGAGCCAGAAATCGTAATCGACACCTGCCGGAGCATCACTGTCGGGTTTTACTGGCACTGGTTCCATCCAACCCTGATATGCCCACGTGCGCACTGTTCGTATTTTGCCTAGTTTACCTGATTTTACAAAATCAACCGCATCGCGCCAGTGAGGGTCGCTACGTTGCCACATTCCGACCTGCACCACCGTTTTATATTTACTAGCGGCACGTTCCATAATATTAATTTCTTCGATTGAATTACCAAGCGGTTTTTCACAATACACATCTTTTCCAGCCTGACATGCTTCTACCATTGGCAAACAGTGCCAGTGGTCAGGAGTCCCGATAATAATTACGTCAATTCCATGCTCATCCAGTAATTTTCTATAGTCTTTAAACCCTTTGGGTTTTGTACCCTGAATTTTTTCTGTGTCGACAATACGCTTGTTTAACACGTTTTCATCCACATCGCAAATGGCAGCACATTCGGTATTTGGTTGTTTCAAAAAAGCTGTTAAATCAGAAAATCCCATTCCATTTGCACCAATTAAACCACAAACTAGTTTTTCGTTCGCTCCTATGCAAGAATTCATGGCTAATGGCATTGAAGCGGCTAAACCAACTCCGGCAGTTGCCAATGCAGAGCTTTTAATAAAATTTCTTCTATCGGTCATATTTAAAAAATTATTGTTGGAAGTCCTAAGTTTATTTTTTATTCAACTTTTTTAGTTAGTAGCCGGAAGCGTGAAACTACTACACTTCCCACCTCCAACATCCGACCTCAAGCTTTCTTATTTCTCTTTTTGCATTGCATCGTCAAAAGCAACATCCGAAGATTCAAAATCGGAATACCGAACAAAATCACAGGCTTCTTCAGCTCCTGTTTCACGGTTCATGCCACTGTCTTCCCATTCAACTGAAAGCGGGCCCTTGTACCCAATATCGTTTAATGCGCGAATAATATTTTCGAAATCAATTTTGCCTCGGCCTAAACTGCGGAAATTCCAATAGCGACGGTTATCTCCAAATTCCATGTGCCCACCAAAAACGCCGACACCCATTGGAACATCGCTCCAATAAACATCTTTCATATGAACGTGAAAAATACGATCCGCAAATTCATAAATAAATTTAACGTAGTCAACATGTTGATAACCCAAATGACTTGGGTCGTAGTTGAACCCGAAGGCAGGATGATTATCTAATGCTTTTAATGCTAAATGTGCAGTGTGGATATCGAATGCAATTTCGGATGGATGAACTTCCAATGCAAATTTAATTCCCAGTTTTTGGTATTCATCTAAAATAGGTTTCCAGCGATTGGCGAAGTCTTGGTAACCCTTTTCAATCATTGCAGGAGTAACCGGGGGAAATGAATACAACAAATGCCAAATTGGACTTCCGGTAAAACCAATAACTGTATCGAGCCCAAGCATTTTTGCAACATTGGCAGTTTTTATCATTTCTGCAGCCGCTCGCTGGCGAACACCTTCAGGTTCACCATCGCCCCAAATGTAATCGGGCACAATACTTTTGTGACGTTCGTCAATTCTATCAGCCACACATTGTCCAACCAAATGGTTCGATATTGCATACAATTTGAGTTCGTATTTTTCGAGTAGCGCTTTCCTTTCGTCGCAATAAGCCTGATCGGCTTTGTGAATTTCCATGTGGTCACCCCAGCAGCAAAGTTCGAGGCCATCGTAGCCAAACTCTTGCGCTTTTTGGCACATTGTTTCAATGGGAAGATCGGCCCATTGTCCGGTAAATAGTGTTACTGGTCTTGCCATAATAATATGAGTTTATAGTTTTTTTATTTAATGTTTAAAGAGATCGAACTGCTCTTTCGTTATAGAGCAGGTGACTTTGAGCAACCTGATCTATAATCCTTCCTCCTTTGGCGGAAGTCGAGAGTAGGCTTCCTTACTTCCCAAATTTCACCCATTTCAGTTCATCATCGTAGCCTGCTTTTACAACGGTATCTATAAATTGCATTCCACGAATTCCATCTTCCACACCTGGGAAATCAAGCATTTCCAGAGTCGGTTCTTCCTTGTTCATTTTTGCCCGAACCGTTAATGAGAAGTTGCGGTAAATATTGGCAAAAGCTTCCAGATAACCTTCCGGGTGACCACCGGGAGTACGGGTATTATGAGCAGCAATTGTACTGTTCATGCTTGTGCCAACCCGAAGAATTTGCATTGGTTTATCAGGCCATTTAACAATTAAAGAATTGGGTTCCATTTGTTCCCATTCCAAACCTCCTTTGTCGCCATAAACCCTTATTTTAAGGGCGTTTTCTTCTCCGGCAGCAATTTGAGTTGCAACCAAAACTCCTTTTGCACCATTATCAAAACGAAGCAGTGCAGCACCGTCATCGTCTAATAATCGGTTGGGAACAAATACGTTTAGTTCTGCACAAAGTTCTGTTACTTTTAATCCTGAAATGTATTCAGCTAAATGGTGTGCATGAGTACCGATATCTCCCATAGAACCTGCCTTACCAGAACGTTTTGGATCAGTTCTCCACGATGCCTGCGGATTACCGGTATCTTCCAATTTTGTGGAAAGCCAACCTTGTGGATATTCAACGTAAATTTTACGGATTTTCCCAAAGTCGCCATCAGCAACCATTTTTTTGGCATGTTTAACCGCCGGGTAACCCGAGTAAGTATGTGTTAATGCAAAAGTCAATCCGGTTTCACCAATTTTTTCTTTCAATTTTAAACCTTCATCCAAAGTGAAAGTAATTGGTTTATCGAGAACCACATTAAAACCGTTATCCAAAGCCATCATTGCCGGAGCAAAATGTACAAAGTTTGGTGTTACAATGGAAACAAAATCCATTCGCTCACCTTCGGGAAGCAAAGCTTCCTTTTCAAACATTTCCTGGTAAGTTTCATAAACACGGTTTTCAGGAAGAAAATAAAGGTTACCCGAAGATTTTGAAATTGCGGGATCAACACTGAAACAGCCGCAAACCAGTTCAATCTGGTTGTCCATAAAAGCAGCCAGCCGGTGAATTGCTCCAATAAATGCATCGGATCCGCCTCCTACCATTCCCATTCTAAGTTTTCTGTTCATAATAACATTACGTTTAAGTTGATTTAAAATTTTACGACCTTAAAATTAGCAACTCTTTTGGAAGGAAACAAAGGTCCATCGGAATATAGTTGTGAAGAATTCATAAATAATAGACCTGAATTAGCGTGAATTTCAACTCCATTTCATTATTTTAGCCTCAGAAAGTTGAAATATTGAGTAAACCAATAAACCATGAAGAGAAGAAATTTTATTAAAAGTACTGCAGCCAGCGGCATTGCACTAACAGGAATAACTGGAATTATGAGTGCAACTGCTTCTGAATCAAAAGTATCTAATTCAGCCAAATTTAAATTAAAGTATGCCCCGGGATTAGGGACATTTTCGGAACATGCAGGGAAAGATCCTATTGACAATATTAAGTTTATTGCGGACCAAGGTTTTCGTGCCATTTTTGATAACGGATTAATGGGTAAAGAACCCGCCATGCAGGAAAAAATTGCAAATGAACTCGCTCGACTTGGAATGGATTTAGGACCATTTGTTTTGTATGCCGATTTTAAAGTGGAATCGATGGTCACACAGGATCCTGAGATAAAAGATATGCTACGAAAGAAAATGCTGGAAGGCCTCGAAGTTCAAAAACGTACAGGAATTAAATCAGCTCTGGTTGTTCCTGGTCGGTATAATGAAAAACTGGAGTGGAACTACCAAACTTCGAATGTGATTGAAAATATGCGGATGTGTTGTGATATTGTTGGTAAAACAGGTTTACAACTAGTTATGGAACCATTAAATGCACACACAAATCATCCGGGACTTTTCCTAACAAAAATGCCACAAGCAAAAATGATTTGTGTTGCGGTTAATCACCCCAGTTGCAAAATTGTTGACGATTTGTACCATCAGCAAATAACCGAAGGGAATCTAATCCCGAATATGGATATGTGTTGGGATTATATTGGAGCTTTCCACCTTGGCGACAACCCGGGAAGAAAAGAACCTACCACCGGAGAAATTAATTATAAAAATATTTTTAAACACATTTACGACAAAGGTTACGATGGCGTTTTATGCGCAGAACATGGAAAAAGCAAACAAGGGAAAGAGGGCGAATTAGCGTTAATTAAAGCCTATCGTGAAGTAGATTCTTTTGAAGTGTAATACCGTATGAAATTAAATGAAAAGGAAGGGTAGTTTTTTAACTGCCCTTTTTTCGTTATTATTTCGACAGAAGATATTTCCCTTTTATATAAATTACTCTATCGGATAATTTTCGACCTTCAGGAGTCATAAACGAACGTTGATCTTTTTCTTGAGCTAAATAATAAGCCTTTTGACATTCTTCGAGCGCATTTTTTATATCCCCTTTTTCTTCCAGTACTTTGCTCATCAGGTCATGGGCTTCGGAGAGTTTGTCCGATAGTTTCACTGCTTCCTTTGCATCAAGTTCTGCTTTACTTATGTGGTTTAATGCCAGATGAGACAATCCGCGTTTAGATAAAAAATAGGCCTGGGTATTTGGTTTAATTTTACCGGAAGCCAGTGTTAAACCTTTATCAAGATCGTGTAAAGCATTTTCATGCTGTCCCAGTTTCAGTCCAATTTCACCTCGAAACAATAGTCCGCTAATATTCTCCTGATCCAGATTCAATAGCCGATCTAAATATCCTTTGGCCTTTTGTATCCAGTTCATTTTTGATGCAGCACGGGCTTGCAAATAGTAGGCATCCACTTTTTTATCGTCTTCAGAAAAAGCCCGGTTAGCGCGTCGTGCTTTTCGCAGGGTCTGATCCAAATCTCCACTTCTGTATGCCGATTGCGCTTGTGCTAATTGTTGTTCAGAATCGACATAAAAAATGCTAAAAATAGTAATGACTACTGCCAGCAAAAAAGTAAGTATGCGGACTAGTATTATCATGATCTTTTTTTGTTAGTGGCTAATGGCATGGAAACTAAAATAAAGAAGAACATAAAAAACAGATCAATAAATGACAACAAAACCCAAAATCCTCCACTCAATCCACCGGAAAAAGTTTCGTGAACCACGCCTCCGGTTGAGAAAATTCCAAAAACAGATTCTGATGTTTGCCCGTCCCAAACGCGGGCTAGCCAATTAAAAGGATCGAACACGGGTTGCGCTAACCCAAAGCCAATTGCTTGCGCAATCATAAACGAGAAAAAAAGAACATTCGCCATTTTAAACCGAACATTCGCCAATGCTTCTTTTTGCTCTTGGGCCGTTTTTTTAACCAACCACGAAATAAGTAAGCCGACTAATACTCCTTGAATTAAGATGTAATAGCCTATCCAATAGCGAATCCATCCAACTACTAATCCAACTATTAGGGAAATCAGTATCCATTTTGCAAGATCAAAAAATACAATTCCTTTTGATTCATTAGCAGTTTTAGCTTTCAAATTAGGGGCAATTTTTTTTAATGGAGCACCACAATGTTGACAAAACTTATCGTCAGGTTTTGCTGGTTTTCCGCAAGTAATGCATTTTAATGATTTCATTCAATCAGATTTGAATTTTATTTACCCAAACTCTGGATGCTGTAATTAATCGAATTAATAGTATGGATAAGCGTATTGAAATAATTATCAACCGGGGCAATTAATACTTTACCAGTTCCGGTAAAAGTATTTACTAATCCTTCACCCGAAATTACAGTAGAAAAAATTCCTTTGGTAGCTTTTGTAACTTTTAATTCGATACCCGAAGTACGTGCAACGGCAAATCTGCCATCAACTACCAATTTGCCATTAATCAGCTCCACTTCTTCCAAAGGTCCTGCTGAAGTTATAATCACTTTCCCGGTTCCGGCAACCACAGTTTGAAACCACTTTTCGCCCGAAAACATGGCACTAATGGCTCTGTTGGTGTATGATCCAATTTCTACCTGCATTTCGGAGGCATAATAGGCTCCCTGATCAAGAATCCACTCGTCGTTTTGGAGGTCGAGAATGGTGAATTCCCCAAATGAAGGTTGCAAAAAAACAGTCCCGCTTCCACTGATTACCGGTTTAACAATTTTCTCTTTGGTAATCATCGATTTAAACATTTTTCCCACACTTGGTATTTCTGACTCCAAATCTAAATTTCCCTGCATGTAGTGCATAGCTCCGGCTTCGTAACGGAACTGGGCGTTTTCCAGCTCTACTTTTACCATGTTTAACCGCTCGCGGGTTATCACATCGAAAGCTACTTTCCCTGCCGGGGCAGGAGGTGGAGCAACATTTGTTGATTGTTGGGCTACGGGTGTTCCGCAACTACCGCAAAAAGCTACGCCTGGTTTTATTTCATTTCCACAGTTTGAACAGAATGCCATTCTAAATAATTTGAAATTTAGTCATCGTCGTCGCCATCGTCATCATCATCGTAATTATCGTCATTGTTATCGTCATCGTCATGATTCCGGTTATCGTCACGGTTATTTCCGCTTCTAAAACTTCTTTTACGACCTTTTCCCTTTTGGGAACTTCGGTATATAAAAAATCCAAAAACGACCATTATAAGTAGTCCGACAATAATATTGGTAAGTTTTTCCCCCGCATCAGGATCTACCTGGAACCAAATAATCAGAGCAATTATTCCAATTAAAACGATTCCGATTATAATATTCCTGATGGTTTTTCGGGTTCGGGAACCTTTCCCTTTTATCATGGTGCCACTGTAATTACCTGATGAAGTAATCGTTTTAGAAGATTTGGATGCCGTTGAATTCGACCCCGGATTAGTCGTTTGTAATATTGGAGCTCCACAATGTTGACAAAACTTATCAGAAGCTTCTACTATCTGGTTACATTGGGTACAAGTAATTGTGCTCATACGTTTGAAATTTTTTGTGAATTAATTATGCTAAATGTAAAAAAAAAATCGATGATACAAAATTGCGCTTGTTGTTTATCACTTTAAAATTTCATCGTTTATTTTAGTAAACATACTTTTTTTAAAAATTCCGTTTTGTTGTTTTTTAGTTTGATGTAGTAAATCCCATTTTCTTTTTCTGATAAGTCAAATTGATTTTTTTGACTGGAATAATTTTGTTTCGAAAGTATAACCTGACCCAATTGATTTGTTATTTCGATTGTATAATCCTGGTCTTTCAAATCTGTTGATTCAACTGTAAATATTCCATTGCTGGGATTGGGATAAATACTGAACTTATTATTTCTATTTAATTCATTAATTTGTGTAACATAACTGTATTTCATAACAGTGGTGCGCCGCATGCTCCTCTCGTCGCGATAGGCAACAAATGGGATTCCAAGATTGGAAATTGCAATACTAATATAACTGGCATCGCCCGAGGATGCGGCATCGCCAACATTACTCCAGTTTCCCCCTTCAAACTTCATTACAGTTACCTTATTAAAATCCCCTTTATCGCTAAAAGCCAGGTAGGGTATTCCAACATTTGAAAAGCAGATACTTATATACGAAGCTTGTCCAACAGAAATTCCGGCATTGCCAAGTATCACCCAATTAGTCCCATTAAATTTATAAACTGTAGCTTTTGCATTGCTGTCCCACGAAGCGACGTAGGGAATTCCTCCATAAACGGCTAAACATTGATAAGCATCATGAGTTCCTCCGGAGAATCCTGCGGAGCCAATCACTTCCCAGCCAGTTGAAATATATTTCATTACTGTTGCTTTGTAGTTAGCGTTATCATCACGGTAGGCAATGTATGGTCTTCCACTATCAACTGCAAAAGAAAGTACATCTGCAGAACTGTTTGAAAAACCTGCAGAACCAACAACTGACCAACTTGCGCCATCCAATTTCATAACTGTAGCTTTGCTGTATTTGTCCCCATCGGCAAAAGCAACATAAGGGAGGCCATTATTTAGTGCCAGATTAACATAATATGCTGTTCCGGGAGAGAATCCGGCTTGGCCAACATTAACCCAATTCAAGCCGTTAAACTTCATTACTGTTGCTTTGTTTTCGTTTGCTTCATCGCTAAAAGCAATATATGGCGTTCCGCTGCTTATTGCAAAGCTTATGGAATTTACTTTTCCTGTTGTAAACCCGGCCGTGCCAACTGGTTCCCAACTGGTTCCATTGAATTTCATTACTGTAGCTTTATCTCCATTTTCTCGATCCATGTAAGCAACATAAGGAGTTTCGCCATCAAATGCGATACATTGATCAAATGCTTCACCTTCTGAGAATGCTTTTGACCCTACTGGATTCCACGATTGCGCCATTGTTAGGTTGCTGCAAAAAAGAATTGTAATAATTAGAAAATTTAATTTTTTCATCTTTTTATACTTTTTTATTTTGAATAATTGAGTTTGTGCGTATAATTTTTTTTTGAATAATTTGATATTTCATTTTTTTTGTTCCCTTTTTTTCGATGAATAAAATAGGCTCAGATAGATAATAAATGGCAAAATCGAGTTTAAAAATAAAAAGGAAGTGCCGAAAAATGAATTAATAAGAATACTGGCATTTACCAAAATAATAAAGGCGACAGATGTAATTATTAAAGCTTTTATTCGTATTGATTTTAAGTAGTGCATTTCATTTTTTTCTTTCGAAAAAACAATAAGCGAGAACCCAACAATAAGAATGATAGGGGTGATTGTGCTAAATATATTTTGCTGGCCAAGAAAGGGAGTGCTGGATTCTGAATTAGAAGTAAAATTTAATACCATCAAATTATCAAAACTTCCGAAAGCAAAAAAGATAGCTGAAAATATGGTTACTACTGCAACAATTATTATCCCAATTACCTTAAATTTAAAATGAAACAAATGATTCATTTTCCACTATCTTTTTATTGTACATAAAACTATGTTATATTTGGGGAAGTGAGTTTTCAGATGGTAAATTCAATACTGAAAGTGTACATTTATCGGAATTATTTGCGATTTTTTAAATATCCAAAATTTTTATGTTTAAAGACTTAATTATTTACACTCCAATGTATGTTACCTTGTTTTGGGCAATGGTTCTTCTTTCTTCGAAGCGAAGCACCAACCTGGCAAAGCATTTTCTGGGAGTATTTATGATTCTGACTTTTTTTGTTTACCTGTCTCATGCAGTTTATTTTAAAAAATACAGCGAGATTTTTTTTTATTTCGATACGCTTTATAATTTTGCATCCTTGTCGGTTTATCCGCTTTATTTCTGGTACATAAAACTGTTAACTGTTGATACCCGTATAAACTTGAAAAATTTGCGATTGTTTCTACCGGCATTATTGTTTGGATTGGCTACGTTAGTAACTTACTTGTTTATGTCTCCGCAGGAGCGAATAAATTATATTGATGGTTTTTTGTT
>CAYZBC010000006.1:0-45116 GCA_964476535.1 uncultured Maribellus sp. | reverse complement strand
CCTTCCATCGAAAAATCGGTAGCAGAAGTAACTTTTACATGTACAAATTGCCCGATTAAATCTTCATTTTCTGAAGCGAAACGAATAATCAGTTTTCCTTCGGTTAAAGAAGATAGAAAACCTTCTTTTCGGTCGGCACCGCGAACCAGTGTCCGAAATGTTTTTCCGATTAATTTTTCGTTATAAGGGAAATTGTGTTTCCGCAGTTCGTCGGTTAAAACGTGTAATCTACGTTTCTTTTCGTCGGAAGGAATATCGTCAACCCAGCGGTGGCTCGTAGCTCCCGGGCGCGGCGAATAAATAGCGGTATATGACATGTTAAACTTAAACTCATCCATTGCCAGGCGCGTATTTTCAAACTGCTCCTCCGTTTCGCCGGTAAAACCTACAATAATATCTGTAAACAAGGTAGCTTGAGGAATCAATCGACGAATGGTTTCAACAATATGACGGTATTTTTCCATGTTGTATTTGCGGTTCATACGCATCAGAACTTTATCGTCGCCACTTTGCATGGGTAGGTGAATTTGTTTCCCCAGCACTTTATATTTTGCAATTACTTCAATCACATCGTCAGACATATCTCGCGGGTGAGGCGATGTAAAATATAGCCAGAATTCTTTTTTCATTCGGATTCCGAATTCGCCAATCTCCTTCAACAATTGAGCAAAAGTTATCTCCTCGCCTTTTTTATCGAGACCGTAAGAATTTACATTTTGGCCCAGCAAAGTAATCGACTTATATCCTTGCGCAACCAATAACGCAACTTCGGCAATAATATCTATCGAGGGGCGCGAAACTTCACGACCTCGTGTATAAGGAACAGCACAGAAAGTACAAAAATTATTGCACCCGTTTTGAATGGGAATAAACGCTTCAAATTCTGATTTATAATGGGGTTTCACATTCCAAAATTCTTCAATGTTTTCATTGTACGGATCAATTCCCGATTTCAGGTGTGTTGGTGTTATAATTCCATATTGACTAATAATTTCCGGCAATTTCGGCAAATCTTTTATTTGAAAAGTAATGTCGAAAAGTTTTAGAAATTTCTCGTGATCGCTAGGTAAAACACACCCGGAAATAAATGTAATCAGGTTTTTATTATTCTTCCATTTATTCCATTTGTAAATTCGCGAATATACTTTATCGATGGCTTTTTGCCGCACCGAACATGCCAAAATTCCAATTAATCCTGCCTCCTCTTCATTGTCTGTCCACGTGTAACCCGCTTCATCTAAAACGGAAATTACGCGTTCGCTATCCGACAAATTCATCTGGCACCCTAATGTTATTACGTGATATTTCACTCTATTTTTTCTTTTATCACCTGCTGATTTTTTTCAACTGGTGCATATTTTTCTGTTTTATCAAAAATAAACCTCCGAATATATATTTGAAACCGGAACTCCTTTACACCTTAATATATCAAAAACATCGAATATCATTTCGCTGTTTCCACATAAAAAACAATTGGTATCGATATCAATTTCCTGACCAAATAAATAATCGTTTACTCTTCCCACAAAATCACCATTTTCATCGCCAGTTGCTCAAACAGTGACTTTCTTTTTTTCAAAATCCAAATGATCATACGTTTCATTTCCAAAACGTATTCCATGAATTAATTGATAGTCCAACCCGGGGAAAGTCCGTACAAAACTGTGAAAGGAACTAATTCCCGTTCCGGTTGCAATAAACATAAATTTTTGTGAAGAAAACTTTTGTGGATCGAAACGAAAAAAACCAAAAAGTCCTGCCACTCCAATCTTATTTCCCTCCTTCAACTGCTTCAGTTTGCCTGAAACTTTTCCACCTTCCACTTCTCGCACCAGAACTTCCAGGTAATCATCGTTTTCTCCGCTGTAAACAGAATACTCGCGATGATCTACCAAACCATTATAATTCAGCAAAACAAATTGCCCGGCTTGAAACTTAATATTATTTCGCTCAAAACGAACAACAAACGTCGATTCAGTTAAATGTCGGGTCGCTATTACTTTGTGATTTTTCAATTATTCAGATTTATTCTAAATAAATTTTTTTGCAAATGTAAAAAATATTCCCTTTTAGCCAAGTCGAAAATTTATTCTCATTCTATTCAATCTTTTAATCGCCTGAGTTCGGAACAAGCAATCAAAAATGTATTGATACTTGATATAAACGATAGATATTACTCGGTGTAAATCCGATTTTCCTGCTCTTCAACACGAATAAATGTAGTACGTTTAGTCAGTTCTTTTAAGGTTGAAGCACCAACATAAGTACAAGTACTTCGAATACCACCTAAAATATCGAGCACGGTATTTTCAACCGCTCCACGATACGGGACTTCAACTGTTTTTCCTTCGCTGGCACGATAATTCGCCACACCACCCACATGTTTATCCATGGCTATTGAAGAGCTCATTCCATAAAATTGACGGTACTTTTTTCCGTTTCGCTCAATCGTGTCACCGCCACTTTCGTCGTGGCCTGCAAACATTCCACCCAACATCACAAAATCGGCTCCGGCTCCAAATGCTTTTGCCACATCACCCGGAGTCGTACATCCACCGTCACTAATAATTTGCCCCCCTAAACCATGAGCGGCATCGGCACATTCAATAATTGCGGAAAGTTGCGGATAACCTACACCCGTTTTCACACGGGTTGTACAAACCGAACCGGGTCCAATGCCAACTTTAATAATATCGGCACCCGCTAATAAAAGTTCCTCCACCATTTCGCCTGTAACTACGTTTCCTGCAATAATTACTTTGTCAGGAAATTGCTTGCGCGATCGTTCCACGTACCGAACAAAATGTTCGGAATAACCATTGGCTACATCGATACAAATAAACTTTAAATGCGGATTATGTTTAAAAATTTCAGCAGTTTTATCCGAATCGTTTGGTCCGGTTCCGGTACTAACGGCAATATAATTTTCAATTCCGTTGGGAGCCGAAGCTAAAAATGTATTCCACTCCGCAATGGTATAATGTTTATGAATGGCTGTAAAAAGCTGCTTATCAAATAATGCCAAAGCCATTTCAAAGGTTCCAACAGTATCCATGTTTGCGGCCATTATCGGAACTCCTGACCACGTCGCGGTACTGTTTAAAAATTTAAAATTACGTTCGAGGCTTACCAACGACCTACTTCTCAAAGTCGAACGTTTTGGTCTGAACATCACATCTTTAAAGCCTAACTTTATATCATATTCAATTCTCATTATTAATCTACTTTTAATTCGTTACAAAAATATAAGTTATTACACACGCAACTGCAACTGACTCCATTTTTTAACAAGGTTTAATATTGCAGTGACAAAAATCGTGTAATAAAATAAAAACCAATATGTTTGTACGCATCAAATATAAAATTGGAATCGATGAAAAACCTAACATTTCTATTTATATTAATTGTAACAATAAGTTGTAAAACCAACCATTCAAATCCTATCACACAACCCAACATCATTCTAATTTTAGTTGACGATTTAGGAAAAGAGTGGGTTACTTGTTACGGAGCGGACAGCATCCAAACACCAAACATAGATGAATTGGCCGAAAGTGGAATTTTATTCAATAATGTTTATGCGATGCCACAATGCACACCAACCCGAACAACTTTTCTAACCGGACAGTATCCTTTCCGGCATGGCTGGGTAAATCACTGGGATGTTCCGCGTTGGGGTGGCGGTGCTCATTTCGATGAAACATTAAATCCATCGATTGGAATAGAAATGAAAGAAGCAGGCTACAAAACCTGCATCGCAGGAAAATGGCAAATCGACGATTTCAGGGTAGAACCCGATGCAATGACAAAAAATGGCTTTGATGAATATTGTATGTGGACGGGGTATGAAAGTGGGATTCCTGCAAGCTCAAAAAGATACCAAAATCCTTATATTTATACAAGTGACGGAAGCAAAACCTACAACAATAAATTTGGACCGGATGTTTTTAAAGATTTTATTGTTGACTTTATTCACAAAAATAAAGAAACACCCATGTTCATATACTACCCAATGGTTTTAACTCATACTCCGCTGGTTGATACACCAGACGAAACAGCAGATACCAACTTAGGGAAACACAAAGCGATGGTACGATACACCGATAAAACTACAGGCGAAATCATCAAAGCTTTGGATGATACAAATATTAGAAAAAATACCGTTATAATCTGGACTACCGACAACGGAACAGCCCGGGGAATTGAAGGCAGTTTAAACGGACAGATGGTTAAAGGCGGAAAATCGCTAACTACCGAAGCCGGAATCTGTTTGCCTTTTATTGTAAGCTGGCCTGAAGAAATTAAACCTTCTCAGAAATCGGATGCTCTCATCGACTTTACCGACCTCTACCCCACTTTTCTTGATTTGGCAGGTATTTCTGAAGAGGACAACATAGAGGCTTCAAATCCTATTTTTGATGGCCACTCCTTCAAAAATGTTTTAATAGGGAAATCACTTAAATCGAACCGCGAATGGATTTTAGGAATGGGAGGACAAAATAATGCGCGCCTTACCGAAAATGGAGTTGAAAACCAGTATGTTTTCAGAGACCGGGTTTTAAGAAATGAACAATATAAATTATATATTGGAATGGATCGTGAGCCCAAAGAATTTTACGATTTGAAAGCCGACTCGTTTGAAAAAACAAATTTGATAGATAGTTTGACTACTCCAGAACGAAAAGAAAATTTCGAGCAACTTGCTGAAGTAATAAAATTATTCCCGAAAAAAGATAACGACCCCATGTATAAACCCAATCCGCCGCAAAATTGGGATGTAAAAATAACTGCCGAAAGTGAGCTTTGGAAATTAAAACAATAAAAAAAATTTGAGAAATAAGATGCTTAATCAGCAGGTTTTGTAAAATTATAAACTACCCGGCAATCACCACTTCTCCGTACAAATCGTAATCCTCAGAACCCGTAATTTTAACGGAAACAAAATCACCATTTTTCAAATCATTTTCAGAAGTTATCAAAACTTCGCCGTCAACTTCGGGTGAATCGAACTCGGTGCGTCCAATATAAAATTCACCTTCTTTTTTATCTATGATAACTTTAAAAGTCTCACCTATTTTTTGTTGATTTAAATCAGCTGAAATTTGTTGCTGAATTTCCATAATTTCATCCGCACGACTTTGTTTTACCTCCTCGGTTAAAGTATCTTCAAATTTATCTCCTGCATAAGTCCCCTCTTCCTGTGAATAAGGGAAAACACCCAATCTTTCAAACTTCATATCCTGAATAAATTGTTTCAACTCTTCAACATCTGATTCCGTTTCTCCTGGAAAACCAATTAACATAGTTGTTCGCAAAATTACTCCAGGAACTTCCTCTTTTATTTTTTGAATCAGTGCTTCGGTTTCTTCACGAGTTACGTGACGCATCATATTTTTTAATACCGAATTGGCAATGTGCTGCAACGGCATATCCAGGTATTTACAAACTTTAGGATTTTCGCGCATAACCGGTAAAATATCCATCGGAAATTTGGTGGGATATAAATAATGCAATCGAATCCATTCAATTCCGTCTACTTCCGAAATTTGATTTATCAGTTCAGCAAGGCGGGTTTTGCCATAAATATCAATTCCATAGTATGACAAATCCTGAGCGATAATCAGTATTTCCTTCACTCCCTTTTTTGCCAGATATTGTGTCTCTTTCAATAAACTTTCAATTGTCCGGGATTTGTGCCGGCCTGTCATTTTAGGAATAGCACAAAACGAACAAGAACGGTTGCAGCCTTCCGAAATTTTCAGATAAGCAAAATGCGAAGGTGTTGTAATTTTCCGTTCGTAAATGTATTCAGGATGATAAGTTACTTTCAGCTCGTCAACCATGGCTTTCATATCAAACTTCCCAAAGAATTTATCTACTTCCGGAATTTCCGTTTCTAAATCATTTTTATAACGTTCTGAAAGGCAGCCCATCACAAAAAGTTTATCGATATCTCCGCGTTTTTTGGCTTCGACGTAATCCAAAATCATGTCGATGGATTCCTGTTTCGCATCGTGAATAAAACCGCATGTATTTATAAAAACGGCATCGAAATTCGTTTCGTTTGAATCGTGGACTACCTCAAACTTTCCACGCTCCAATTGATTGAGCAAAACCTCTGAATCTACCAGATTTTTTGAACAACCCATTGTTACCACATTCACCCTTTTCTTTGCCATATCCATTATTTTTCACAAAGTAAAGATTTTTTTGTCTGAAATAGAAATTGTTTTTAATAAGAGAAACTATTCTGGCAATTAAACCACAAGATTAAACTACTTGAAAGCAATTTGTAAAGAAAGATTACACAAAAGGGCATCCAATAGAATATGAATGCCATTGCAACTAAACCACTATGGACTTAAAGCACCATAGATTTAACTTCGAATAAAATTAGTTCCATCATACACTTAATTTGGCTAGAAAACAGGAGAGAGAATAATTCCGTCTTCGGTCTACCGTCTTCCAAGCTTTTACACTAAATATTTTTTAGAAGCTGACAGTAAGATGCACTAAAGTACATAGCTTTAACTACTATTGAGACCAATAAAGAAATATGAGTAACTTTTATGGTCAAGAATTGGTATAATTGGTAAAAAGGCAAACATTATATTGTAGTATTGAATGCCTCGAAACCTTTAAAAAAATTCGTCATGCAAGCAAATAAAACGATTCACGTTTGTGGGTCAATTATCAAAAAAGAATCAATTGCACCCATTGTCAGTAACATTGCAGAACACACTTGTGTTGCAGAAGCCAACATGCCCTATTCAAATTATTACAGCAATGTTCCGAAAAAGGCAAAACCGAATTCTTTATTTCTTTTTACCACACCTATTTATTCACTGGAAGAGGTACTACGGTTTGCATGGGGCATAGATTCGTGTTTAATGAAAGATGTTAATGTTGCTACTTCCGTTTTAAGTTTTCAAACCCGACAAGTTTCGGCTATCAGAATCAAAAATTTCCCGAATTATGAACAAATCAAACAACTGCAAAATTGTTTCATTCAACAGGGAGTTGTATTTGCAAAAAAAATTCAATTCGAAAAAGAAACTTTAGCCAGAATAAGTAAATGTTTTGTTTTGGAAGAGTTAGAGGAAAACATTTTTATCGACAAATTGGAAAAAGACAAAGGTTACATTTCTATACCCAGATTAATAAGCTACAATGAATTTACAGAACTTATTTCGGAAGTGAGGAACAACAGCAATTGTAGTCTTTTTGATTCAGCGAAAGCAGGAATAATTATAAATTCGCAATTAACCGATTTTATCAGAATTTACTCCGAAAGATTAGATTTAGAATTTATAAGGTGTATTAAAAATAAAATTACACAATTGCTAAAAAATAAAGGTTAAAACCAAAGCCCAATATTCAAAAAGCCAGAAACTGAAACATCCATATTGAAAATCAACACAACAAACCAGACTTTATCTAGAAATAATTCCATAGCTAAGAATGGACTTTTAATCGCCAAAAAGAATCCGTCAACCTGCTGATATTTTTTAATCAATCAATTTAAATGCCTTCGGTTTTATTCCACAAATTTAAAAACAAGGATTCCAAAGAATTCTCAGTTTTATACAATTTCAATAATTGTAATTTCCTTACCCTGAAATTCAAATTTATCCCCTACCTTTTTATTGTTCAATAATTCCCCAATTGGCGATGCCAGCGAAATGGAATAAATGGTTTTGTTTGCCACTTCCAACTTTCCGATTCCTATTGAAATAAAATAACTTCCATTGCTTACGTTTACTAAACTTCCAAGAGTAACTTTATTGTTTTTTTTATGAAGGTTGATTTGGGACAATTCATTTTTTAAGTTTAATGTTTTATTTAACTGTACCCTATTTTTTTCCATTTCAAATTGCATCATCGATCGTCCGGTTTCGTATTTGTCGCCAACTGTACATTTTGTTTCGTTATCGCGCGACTCTCTGGCAGAATCAATAGCTAACTTAATGGTTTCAATTCTATCGTCAATAATCTCCATTATTTGGTTGAAGATGGATTCTTTAATTTGAATGATTTTGTTCATTTCGGGTAGGTATAAATAAAAACAATTAAGATAGACTTTTATAATTCGTTGCTAAAAAAATGCCACCCCTAAAAGGATGGCATTTTTAAAAGCTCTTAGTTTCGGTCTTTTTATTTACGACTTACAACTAATTACTATGTACGTTTTTACATACTCTTAATTTCATTCACTAATTTAGAAATAGAGCTTTTTGCATCGCCAAATAACATGCGGGTTTTGTCGTTAAAGAAAAGGAAGTTTTCGATTCCTGCATAACCTTTACCCATACCACGTTTCATGATGATAATATTTTTTGCCAAATGTGCATCGATAATTGGCATTCCGTAAATCGGACTACTCGGATCGTCGTATGCAGCAGGATTAACAACATCGTTTGCACCAATTACAATGGCAACATCAACGTTTGGCATGTCAGGATTAATGTCATCCATTTCAACCAACTGCTCGTAAGGTACGTCAGCTTCGGCCAAAAGTACATTCATGTGTCCCGGCATACGGCCTGCAACCGGATGAATTGCATATTTAACTTCAATTCCTTTTCCTTCCAACAAAGAATCCAGTTCGTGTACAATATGTTGCGCCTGTGCAACTGCCAAACCGTAACCCGGAATTATAACAATTTTCTGCGAGTAACTTAAAAGAACCGCAGCATCGCTTAATTGTATTTCTTTAATCGTTCCCTGCTCATGTTCAATCCCTTCAGCTCCACCACCGCCAAATGCACCAATAATTACATTAATCAGCGAGCGGTTCATTGCTTTACACATCAACATGGTTAAAATCATTCCGGCAGCTCCAACAAGGATACCACCTAAAATCATTGCTTGATTACCATAGATAAAACCAGCCATTGCAGCTGCAATACCTGTTAACGAGTTCAATAAAGAAATTACAACCGGCATATCTGCTCCACCAATTGGCATAACAAACATAACTCCGTAAATCAACGAGATGGCTAATAGTCCATAAATTGCCAAAACCATTTCGGCTGGAGGATTTGGAGAAAAAATGATATAAACTCCCAATCCCAAAGTTACTATCAATAAAACCAGATTCAAGTAAGTCATAAATGGTTTCATGATATCACCGACTCTGCCATCAAGTTTTGCAAAAGCAATCATACTTCCACTAAACGCAATAGCTCCGATAATTAAACCAAGAACGGTTACGAGAATTGAACCAACATCGCCGGCAACCGCGTTTGGATATTCCAACAAACCTACCAACATCGAAGCAGCTCCACCTGTTGCGTTATAGATGGATACCAGCTGTGGCATCGCAGTCATTTTTATTTTCCGTGCAATCATCCATCCAATTGCAGATCCAACGCCAATTGCCGCTAATATTATCCAAACGTTAGTTAAAGATATTCCAGAGCCGTTTGCGTCTTTGTGCAATAATAGTGTGGTTACCATTGCTAATCCCATTCCGCCTGCAGCCCAAAGATTTCCCGTACGAGCTGTTGCGGGATGTGAAAGCAATTTTAATCCATATACAAATAAAAGTGCGGCAATCAGGTAACTTAATTCCAATAGCGAATCGCCCATGGTAAATTCCAAACCGTTAAATATTCCTATTACTTTATCCATGATTTCCTACTTTTTTTTCTTTTTAAACATTTCAAGCATTCTGTCGGTAACGGCAAATCCACCTACTACGTTTAATGTTCCGAAGATTAGGGCTAAAATCCCTAAAACCAGACTTAATGAAAACGATGAAAGATCGGCATGGCCAACGAGAATAATCCCACCAATAATAATAACACCACTAATTGCGTTTGCTCCGGACATAAGCGGAGTATGCAAAACAGCTGGTACATTGGAAATCACTTCAATACCCACAAATATGGATAAGGCGATTATAAATATCGCTTCTTTATATTCAAAGAAAAACTGTAATACTTGTTCCATATCTGATTATGCTTTTTCGATTACTGATTTAACACGTTCATTATAAATTTCTCCTTTATTGGTAATGCAGGTTCCTTTTACAATGTCATCTTCAAAATTGAGGTTTAAAGCTCCCTCTTCTCCAATTATGAGTTTCATAAAGTTCAGTACATTTTTTCCAAACATACGACTTGCATCTACGGGCATTTGTGCCGGATAATTCGACTGACCAACAACTGTTACGCCTTTATGAACAATAATTTCATTGTCTTTGGTAACTTCACAGTTTCCACCGCTTGATGCAGCAAGGTCGATAATTACCGAACCAGGTTTCATTGCTTCCACCGCTTCGGCAGGAATTAATAACGGGGCTTTTCTTCCCGGAATTTGAGCAGTACAAATTATTACATTTGCTTTTGCTGCATGGTCGTTAATTACTTGTTGCTGCTTAAGTTTGAACTCCTCAGTTTGCTCAACGGCATAACCACCCGCAGCTTTGTCTTCGGTAGCACCTTCCACCTCAACAAATTTTCCTCCCAAACTCATTACTTCTTCTTTTACTGCAGAACGTACATCAAAAACCTGTACCTGAGCACCCAGTTTTCTAGAAGACGCAATGGCTTGTAAGCCTGCAACTCCAGCTCCCAGAATCAAAACATTTGCCGGACGAATAGTTCCAGCAGCAGTCATAAACATGGGGAAGAAAGTTGGTAATTTCATCGCTGCGTCTAACACTGCCATGTAACCCGAAACAGTCGCCATAGAAGATAAAATATCCATTGCCTGTGCACGCGAAGTACGTGGAATTAAATCCAAACTAAACGTAGTTACACCTTTTTCGAGGAATGTTTTTACCAGGTCAGTATCCCAAAGCGGATTAAAAGCACTTATCCAAACCTGGGTTTCTTTAATTTTCTCAACATCGCCTTCAGCCGGTGGCTGAATTTGTAATAGAACTTCTGCCTTTTCAAAAACATCGTCGCGCAAAACAATTTTCGCTCCAACAGCTTCGTAGTCAGCATTTGCTGCAAACGCAGTTTCTCCAGCTCCTTGTTCTACCAATACTTCCACCTTTAGGTCGGTAAAGGTTTTTACAATTTCCGGGAGTAAAGCTACACGGGTTTCAGCACCGTATTCTTTTAATAAGCCAAGAATCATAGATAAATAATTTTAGTTGTAAAATTTTTGATGCAAAACTAATCAATTTAAATTACCGTTTACGTTAACGGTGTATTTTTTGTTATGATATTTAGCAGATTTATTAACAAATTAATAGGATTTTAGAAGATTGGATTAAATAGTGAGATAGAACTCAGAATTAATCAGTTATAATTAATCTGCAAGATCTTTATTTGGTTTGGTGGCTTGACTTCTCCATAAACAAGTTTTGCAAACTCTCCGTTTTGTATAATAATACGTAGAGCTCACTTCAATCACCTCTTTTGAATAACAAGAAGAAGGTCCTTATCTTCAACTTGATAAGGCTTCAATTCCTGACAGAGAGCCGATGGTCAATTTCTGCTTAGCCATAAATGTAAAAGGTATAGCTCCCATTTTATTCTTTTTAATTCAGAAGCAAAGAGTGGTAGTCCTTTTTCAATACAATTAAACATTTTTAACAATCGCCTGTTTAACCGTAAAATGCAAAAATCAACATGTATAAAACAACATTTATAATTTCAGTTATTTTTCTCTTTTCGTTTGCTTCCTTGGCCCAAAACCAGGAATATAACCATGCTCATGAAGACGAACACCATCACGGTCACGAAATTGGAGCTTCGATTACTCCCGTTTATTTTGCGAACGAGGCTGAATTAAGTATTTCTACTCATCTTCATTATGTCTATAATTTCGAGCACACAAAGTTAGGATTGGGTGTGGGTTACGAACGAGTTTTCGATGAGCACAAACACAATTTTATTGGAGTAGAATTAAACTACCGTCCCGTTCACCGCTTAACGTTTAGTCTTTCGCCTGGTGTTGTTTTTGAAGGCGATGAAAAAGATTTCGCACTACATTTTGAAACAGTGTACGAATTTGAGTTTGGCGCTTTTCATATTGGCCCGGTTTTAGAATTAGCATGGCATCCCGAAGACTATCATATTGGTTTAGGAATTCATATTGGACTGGGTCTGTAACGAAATATAATTTAATGTCAATTTTTATTTCTTAATTGTATTAACATATAATTTCTCCACTTTCTCTCTTGCCCACGGAGTGCGACGTAAAAATTTCAAACTCGATTTTATACTCGGATTACTTCTGAAAGAATTAATACGGATGATATCTCCCAACTCTTCCCAACCGTAATAACTAACCAAATAAACCATAATGGCTTCGAGCGTTTTTCCGTGGAGTGGATTGTTGGGTTGAGTCATATTATAATTTGTTTAATGGTAAATCTGTTATATTGAGGAATTGAAAAACTGTTTCAAATTCAGCCAACTGAAACTAAAAACTGCGACTGTTAACTTTCTCAAAGAACAAGTTCTTCCAGTAATTCAATATACCGTTCTATTCCAGAAAAAATCTCACTTTTATAAATAAATTCGTCAGCCATGTGTGAACGTGCCGAATCTCCGGAACCCATTTTAACCGACAAGCACAAAATAATTGCCTGGTCTGATGTAGTTGGAGAACCATAAATATTTATTCCCTTGCTTTTAACCAGTTTTGCAAAAGGGTGGTGTTCTGAAATACCTGATGAATTTAATCGCACCGAACGTGGTTTTGCTTCCGAATCAATTAATTTACTAATAATCTCCGCAGCCTCTTTGTTTAAATAATGTTCGTTGGTACGTACATCAACCACAAAATGGCAAATATCGGGAACCACATTGTGTTGTGTACCGGATTCAATCTGTGTAACGGAAATTTTTACTTTCCCTAATACATCGGAAACTTTGTCAAATTCAAATTCACGCAATTTTTGAATATCGTCTATAGCTTTGTAAAGTGCATTTTCTCCTTCGTTGCGGGCAGAGTGTCCCGATTTTCCATGTGCGTAACAATCCAAAACCAACAACCCTTTTTCAGCAATTGCCAATTCCATTTTTGTTGGTTCACCAATAATTGCAAAATCAATGGGAGCAACTTTGGGTAAAACAATTTCCATTCCGCGACGCCCCGAAATCTCCTCTTCGGCAGTAGCAGCAAAAACCAAATTATAGGGTAAATTATCCCGTTCGTAAAAATGAACAAATGCTGCCAGTAAAGAAACCAGTGGTCCTCCGGCATCATTACTACCCAATCCAAAAAGCTGGTCGCCTTCTTCTACTGGAGAAAAAGGGTCTTTTGTATAACCTTTTGCAGGACGAACCGTGTCGATGTGCGAATTAAGTAAAATTGTAGGTTTCTTTTCAGTGTAGTGTTTATTAAAAACCCACGTATTATTCTCTTTTGTAGAAAATGGGATGCTTTCATTTTCTAGGAAATTACGCATTACTTCAGCTGCGTTTCCCTCCTCTTTACTAAACGAAGGAGTAGAAATTAATGTTTTTAAAAGTTCAATGTATTTCTGCATATATTAGTTTTCTTTCAATAGTGCAAAAGTGGGGAAAAAAATTCAATCTGATTCTCAGAAATTCACATTGCTTTTTTATGGATTCTCAGATTAATCTTAAAAAAGACAGACGTTTACATGTCGATTATTTGATTGAAACGATAATTCCCTCAATAAATCAGTTTTATCCATTTGCGGAAACAACCTTTTCGTAGATAAAATATCCCAATCTGTTGATTCTTTTTTCACCCGCTTTTTAAACCCCGTACTTTCGAGTCGATTAGTAAAAATTTAATCGTTTTGTAATACATATTTAATAAAAGGAGGAAAGATGAAAACTGATTTTTTCAAATCAATACAACTAAAGGAAATGGATCGTGTAAAATTAATGAACAGGACCGATACAAAATACTGGTTTCATTCCGAGCGTCTTCAGGAAATTCTACAAAAAGTAAATAACGATTATTTTGTTTTAGAAATTAATGACGAAAGTGAACTTTCATATACCACAACTTATTACGACACATCACACAACAACATGTTTTCGGAACACCATAACGGAAAATTAAACCGGTACAAAGTAAGACGTCGGAGTTATGTTTCGTCGGGCATTAGTTTTTTAGAGGTGAAATTTAAAAGTAACAAAGGTCGAACCATTAAAAAACGTATTCCTTCTGAATTTGGAAATACCTCGTTTACAGTAAAGGAGAATGAATTTTTAAATCAGCATATCCCTTTTAATACAAACGATTTATCTCCCTCATTAATCAATAATTTCTCTCGATTAACCCTGGTAAATAAAAATTTCAAAGAGCGATGCACCATCGATTTAAACCTTCGATTCAAAATTGACGATAAAATAATTGCACTGGAAAATCTGGTGATTGTTGAAATAAAATCAGATGGGAAAAGTTCAAATTCTCCACTTGCTCTTGTTTTTCGCGAACAGCGAATTAAATCTTCAGGATTTAGCAAATACTGTGTTGGCCGAACAGTAACTGACGCTGCTTTAAAAAGAAATGCTTTTAAAGGAAAAATCAGGAGCATTGAAAAAACAATTCAAACAAATATTAATTTATATCACTTCAATTAAAAGATTATGATTCTCGCAACAACTATTATTGACACAGTCAAAAACATTAATTTAGCAACCCCTGATTTAGCCGGAATAAACGAGTGGGAAGAAAATTTTCGATTCCTGGGGATTAAAATCATTAACACTGCCGACTTTTGGGAACTTCTAATAAGGTTGACATTTAACGTGCTGGTCACCTTTATTGTGGTGCATTTTATATATGCTAGAAACAGCAAACGTAAAGACTTCTATTTCAGCTACCTAGCAGTAGGGACAGTCATCTTTTTATTAAGTTTTTTACTGAATAGTGTAAAACTGGAACTTGGGTTTGCCTTGGGTTTATTTGCTATTTTCGGAATAATCCGCTACCGCACCGACGCCATTCCCATAAAAGAAATGACCTATTTGTTTATTGTGATTGGAATTTCGGTAATTAATGCGCTTGCCAATAAAAAAGTAAGTTATGTTGAACTGACATTTACTAATGCGGTAATTGTTTTTGGACTCTGGCTGCTTGAGAAAAAATTAATGCTGAAACAGGAAGGCTCGATTCGCTTGATTTATGAAAAAATTGAAAACATTCATGAAAAAAATAAAGAAATACTTCTTGCCGATTTGAAAGAACGCACCGGAATTGAGATTACACGATATGAAATTAGAAAGATTGATTTTCTAAAGGATGTAGCGAATATCACCCTTTATTTTAATATGAATGGAAAAAGTGAATTAAACGACAAAAAAAACGCCCCCTCCTAACCTTCCATGAGCTGACGGAGGATTTACAGAATCAGAATCAAGACAAAACTTAGAAATATGAAATACAAAAACAAAAAAATTTACAATTTCGCTTTTATTATCCTGCTGCTGCTGGCAAGTACAAAAAACCAGGCACAGGAAATTGAAAACAATTTTCAAACCAGAACATCGGCAGAATTTAGTTTCGAGCCCCTAAAAAAATTAAAATTGAACCTCATTCCTGAAGTCCGGTTCGATGAAAATTTCGCACTCGATAAATACCTTTTTGAGGGAGAGGCAGTTTATAAACCGGTTAAATTCCTGTCGTTGGGAGCGACCTATCGTTTTGGAGGAAATCTGAAAGATAATAAAGACACCGAATATTTTAATCGTTTTGCATTTAGTGCAACCGCAAAAAAAGAATTCAAACGTTTTGAATCTGCATTTCGCTTGCGTTACACCAACGATGCCGATGATGAAGTAAGTAACGAAGATTTTTTGCGTTACAAAGCTTCGTTAAAATATAACATTCGTAAAAGTAAAATAACTCCGTTTGTAGGCGTTGAAGCGTTTCAACAATTATCGGATGCCGAATTGTACAAAATGCGCTACATAGCCGGAATTGATTATAAATTATTCAAAAAGAATTACCTCGGGGTAAGTTATAAATTCGATTATTACAAAACAGAATACCTAAACAAGCACATAATTAGTTTGGGTTACAAAATTAAATTTTAAAAAAACATACCTATGAAAAAGTACCTTATAATTATAGCTGCATTATTTATAGTCGCTTTTAACGCTTGCCGCGAAGATGATTTATTAACTGAAATTGAAGAAGAAGAGGAGGAAGAGGAAATTATCGATCTTATCGATTATTCCGATTGGACAGACGCAACCCACAGTAAAAGTGCCGAACTCAACTACGGTGTTGTTTTTAATCAAAGTGAAGTACTTCGTTTCGACATTGAAATTAGCAGCGACGATTGGTCTGACATGCAGTCTGATTTATCATCTGTTTTGGGTTCGAGCGGTGGACGACCTGGTCAGGCTGCATCTGTAAGTTCCGACCCAATGTGGGTACCTTGTTCGTTTAAATTTAACGACACCGAGTGGTACCATGTTGGCATTCGTTACAAAGGAAATTCAAGTTTAAAAACAACGTATCAATCAGGGAATAAAAAGCTTTCGTTTAAAATCGATTTCGACGAATTTGAAGGCGATTATCCGAATATTAAAAACCAGCGTTTTTATGGATTTAAACAGTTGAACTTAAAAAACAATTACCTGGATGCGTCTTTAATACGCGAAAAAGTTGGCGCCGATTTATTTCGTCAATTTGGTTTGGCATCATCCGAAACAGCATTTTGTGTAATTTACCTTGATAACGGAAGTGGACCGCAATATTACGGGGTTTATACTTTGGTTGAAGAAGTAGACGATACTGTAATTAAAACACAATTTGCTGATGGATCGGGAAACCTATACAAACCCGATGGTGATGCCGCCACTTTTGCAAATGGCTACTACAACACCAGCGAATTGGAACTAAAAACCAACGAAGATTCGGCTAATTACGCCGATGCCAGAGCTTTATACGATATCATTAATAGTTCTGAACGGACGTCGGATGTTGATGCCTGGAAAAGCAACCTCGAATCGGTGTTTAATGTTGATGGATTTTTGAAGTATTTGGCGGCAAACAATACAATTCAAAACTGGGATACATATGGAAATATGACACACAATTATTATCTGTACAATAATCCAGACAATAGTATGTTAACCTGGATACCGTGGGATAATAACGAAGCTTTTCAGGCCGGAAAACAAGGTGGTGCACTTAGCTTATCGATGAGTGAAGTAGGCACTAGCTGGCCCATAATAAAATACATAATTGCCCAGCCTGAATACGAGGCAACTTACCAAGCTTATTTGCAACAATTTATAGACGAGGTTTTTACTCCTACCGCTATGACCTCCACTTATTCAACTTACTACGAATTAATAAAAGAATATGCCTATGCTGAAGAATCGGGCTACACCTTTATTAGTTCCGATGCGCAATTCGACCAAGGGGTAACTACCTTGAAATCGCATGTTCAAAGCCGTAACAATGCGGTTAGTAGTTATTTGAATTAACAAGTTTAATAAAAAATACAAATTGAAATAAGGGAAGTATTTACTTCCCTTATTTACACCAATCTTACTGAGATTTTGATTCCCAAAATAACAAGAGAATGAAAACAATAAAACTCGTACTACTTTGTTTCGTAGCACTTACCATAACTTTATTCACTGCCTGCGAAAGAGACTCTGATTTAGTTTCAACAGAGGAGGAAATTGAAGAGGAAACCTTACTGGATGCCAATGCAGAGAACATTGACAACCACGATGCCACAGCAGATTACACATGGAACAGTTCCGACGAAATTCCAATTACATTGAATGGAAGTTCGATAAGCACAAGCGGAACTGGCGCAACAGCCGATGGCAGCATAGTAACCATTACTTCAGCAGGTACTTATAGTTTTAGCGGAAGCCTTAGCGATGGACAAATAATTGTAGATACCGAAGATGAAACAATTGTTCGATTGATTTTGAATGGCGTTGATATTAGCTGCTCATCGAATGCTCCTATTTACGTTGAAAATGCAAAAAAAGCGATGATTGTTTTGGCCGATGACACACAAAATACGGTGACTGATGGCTCAGCGTACAATTCTGACGAAGATGATGCCAACGCAGCTATTTTCAGTAAACAAAACCTTACTATTTACGGCGAAGGTTCGCTTACTGTTCACGGCAATTACAACGACGGAATCACCAGTAAAGACGGGCTAATTATTGCCAGTGGAAATATTACTGTTGCTGCTGTTGACGATGGAATACGCGGCAAAGATTACCTGATTGTAAAAGATGGAAACATTACTATTGCTGCTGAAGGCGATGGATTAAAATCGGACAACGACGCAGTTTCTGGAACCGGTTACATAACAATTGAGGCTGGTACATTTGATATTACTGCAGGTGGCGATGCTATTCAAGCCGAACAAGATGTGCTTATTTTTCTGGGAGAAATTAATTTAAAATCGGGCGGAGGTAGCAGTGCTTATTTAAGTACCGACGTCTCGGCGAAAGGAATTAAATCGGGAATTAGCACTATTATTTATGGTGGCACAATAACTATTGATGCTGCCGACGATGCCATCCATACCGATGGAAACATGGAAATTTACGATGGAACGTTTTATATTGCTTCAGGCGATGACGGTATGCACTCTGAATACAATACAGAATTTACATCGGGCGATATTTATATTACCGAATCGTACGAAGGATTGGAGAGTGCAATGGGAAGTATTACTATTAATGGCGGCAACTTCGACATAGTTGCCAGCGACGATGGAATAAATGTTTCAGCCGGTGGAGCATCGGCCGGAGGCGGACGAAAAAGCGCAACAGCAACTGGCACTTATGCACTTAATATTACCGGTGGTTACATTAATATTGACTGCGAAGGCGATGGTTTGGCCTCAAACGACTTCTTAAATATTACCGGGGGAACAATGCTGGTAAACAGTGATTCACAACGTGAGAACAGTTCCCTTGATTACGATGGTTCGTGTGTGATAAGTGGTGGTTTTTTGCTGGGTGTTGGCAGTGCAGATATGTCGATGGCTCCGGGAACCTCATCAACACAATATTCATTTTTAATTGATTTAAAATCAAAACTGACTACTGGAAACATAATACATGTTCAAAATAGTGAAGGAACTGAAATATTTACTTACACCCCGCACAAGTCTTTTCAGTCCATTGTGTTTTCATCGTCTGCACTAAAGAAAGGTTCAACGTATGAAGTTTATATTGGTGGAACAGCAACGGGAACAGCAAGCAATAGATTATACACATTGGGAACTTATTCCGGAGGAACTTTATATACAAGTTTTACGATTTCAAGCATGGTAACCTCAATTAATTTATAGCTGATAAATTCAAGTTTTAGTTGAAAAGCAATATATAATCCTACAGGGGGAGACATTGGTCTCCCTTTTTTTATTGCATTTGCTGCCCGCCACTGCATCAAACTATAAGCCAGCATTATATAAAAATAATTAAATAGAAATTTTCATCTTTTATGGTTGCGGTTCTAAATTCAGATGGCTAAAAAAAGTAAGGAGCAGATAAAAGAAAATTACAAATAACCAAAAGTTAGAAAAATGTTCAACTGAACACGACTTCATTTCGTTCACTCCCAATAGCTAAAACAAGGTCCATTTTGCTCATCATATACCGATGCGAATTCCTTGTGTGAGGTAATGCACAATCACTACAATCTTTAAACCCATTTGTGTATTTGAAATTTCCACCACAATCATCTTTCAATAAATAAAGCGGACAAAAACAAAATATACAATTGAAATTTTCCATATTATCTACCTTATGACAAGGGAAATATTCGCATTTTTTGTTTTGGAAAAACTTGTGATTTTCTGACATCAACCCTACAATTTATATGGTAATCAAATGCTCTTTACCTTTGATAAGCCCGGTTAACTTACTCATGTACTTTACGTCAATACCCAATTCTTTTAAAGTTGCCGAAACTTTCATTTTATCGGCACAAGCCTTGCAAGCTTCAACCGTTACGCCATTCTCCATCAGCTTTTGAAGTTCTTTTTGTACTTCAGCATCTTCTCCTGAAAGTCGCGTTGAGCCACCCCAAATAATAATATTTACCGCATCCCACCATCCACTTTTTATAGAATTTAGCGAATACATGGCTATCATATTGTGGAATGTATCTTTATCGCTGCTTGTCCAAAGAATATTTAATTTTTCCATTTTATTTACTTTTGAGTTTTACTTTTTCCGTATATACGCTTATTCTCTCTCTTCGTAATTCATTCAAATCTTCTCTGTCAAAAGTAATATTCATACCTTTTTTAGGCATTTTCCGGCAGGCATAGCTGTGTTTTCCAGCAATTTCAACAACACAAACTTTACATCCGCCAAACTTTCTGTTATCGCCAAAGCATGGTGCCGGTATGTTGATGCCTGCCGATTTTGCTACATCATAAATCGTAAAGTTCGGGTTGGTAACTTTCACTAACGTTCCATCAATTGTAATGTCAAAATCAACTTGCTCGACAACTTTAGTTTCTATCGATTTTTTCATAGGCTTCTATTCAGAAATAAGCTGATACTTAGTTACTACCTCTTTCTTTTTAGTTTCATCCAACGATTTCATATATCCTTTCCAACCCGGACAAAATTTAATATGCCATCGCCAAAATTTTCCAACAAACGATTTTGGATCTTTATCATACTTCGCTCTTAGCTTACATTCTTCACACATTTGTTTTTTCATCTTTTTCAGTTTTAATTATTTACTTAAACTCATTTCTTTTTTTCTGAATTTCCAGTGATTCTTTTGCCCAGCTCACAAATTCGTCAGCATCCTCAAACACATCAGGCGGAACATTGTAAAATGAAAGTACTGTCGCATTGTTTTTAAATGGTTTCAATTGCGAAGAACCCTCATGCAAGTATTTATCTCTGTTTGTATCATCTACTTTCAGATATACAACATCGTTGGCAATCATTCCAAAAGCTAATTCATCCTGATAAAGTGCTGCACCACCAAACATTCGTTTGATATGCACCTTTCCCAAACCCGATAGTTGGTCCAAAACATACTGAACAAAGTCATTCGATACAGCCATGGTTTTCAAATTTTTAGGTAAGATATAATGTCCGATGAAACCTTCAGGAACATTGGACTCAAATAGGGTATTAACCAAACCGACCAAACGAGCAAACTATATTTATGAAATTTTATCAGTGTTCGTTCTTCGTTTTTTAAAAGCACTACCGCTGCCCAAATCGCATGAAGAAACATGAGCGCAATGGCAACTAAACCGGCAATACCATGAAAGCTAAACGAAATTCCATTACTGATGCGAAACATTATTCCGGTGCCCCACGAGTCGCAAATTAAACCCAATGTAAAAAACAATACATGCCAAAGTTTTAATTTCCCCTGAAATTTTTCAGTCCAAACACCAATGGTGTAGAATATCAAGGCAATACTCATTACGATACTTGCAGTTTCGTCCATTATTCGAGCCTTAAGTCTTACTGTTTTCTTGAATACAATTTTGATGCAATCCAGGCACCGATAATCATTTCAATCCATGCAATAGAAAATAATATTGCTGCAGTACTCCATTCTCCAAGACCGGTATTCACACTGGCAATCCAAAAGATACCAATTGTTGCCAGAGCAGTAGTTGTTCCTGAAATAACAATTGATTTTGTATTGTTGCCAAAAGCTACCGTGCAAAGCCAGAATATAAATACAAGAATAGCAGTCAATAACATGTCCCAGCCACCCCAAATTAACATATTGCTTATTCCCATTGGTCCAATTGGAATTCTACCCGCAAAAAAATTTTCCATTAAAGGGAATGCAACTAACATTGCTCTTGCTACCTCTGCAATATTTATCCAGATACTTGTAATTAAAGTGATAATTACGAATTGTTTGAGATTGAAATTTTTTGTTTCCATACTTTTATTTTTATGTATGGCACAAAATTACATTCAGCGGAAAGATTATCTCGTTGACATTTGCTAAGAAATTAAATTTGTATTGAGATTTGAGTGCCAGGTATCAAAACAAAAACTACAAGCGGGAAAAAGATTACAGCAAATTATAACATGTTGGTTAGTTTTTTTCGATAAGTTTCTAAGAATTACGAATTTCTTTTCTGATGCGGCTCAAATGTTCTGCCGAAATGCCTATGTATGAGGCTACCTGATGCTGCGGAACTCTTGAAATTATTTGTTTATTGTTTTTCAATAGGTTCAAATATCTTTCTTTGGGGCTTTTAATAATAAATCCTAGTCGTTCGTTTTCTATTTTTATATAGTTCATTTTAAACATATTAAAACTCATCCGGTGAAAGCCTAAAACTTCAGATTTGAGAAATTCCAGCGCTTCCATTGTCATTTCAATGGCTTGAACTGAATCTAAAGCCTGGATATTGATTTGCGCCTTTTGATTCTGTAAGTAATTCACATAATCGTAGGTGTGGTCATTCTCAAAATAGAAATTGGTAGTCATTTCTTTCCCGTCAGAAACTACAAATCCACGCGCACAGCCTTTTAAAACAATCCTGACTACATTGCACTTTCCTCCTTCTTTCAGCAAAAAATCACCTTTGGCGTATTCAACCATGTCGAAACCCGAAAGAAATAAACCGGCATCAGCATCACTCATCCCCAATGTGTCAACCATGTATCTTTTGTAGCTTTCCATGCTGCGAACTTACCTAAAAAACTTAATATGAGAATAATCAACGTGTGGAATAACATCACCCGATTCGTTGATGCAATTCCTCCATTCGTTGATTCCTTTTTCATTCTAACTCAATTAACCTTTTCTTTGATTTAACAATAAAAACAAAAAGCACAAAAAAGTTTTTTTTCATATTTCATAGGTTTAGTTTAAGGTTAGTTAGAGAGAAGGGAGGCAGAGGCCTCCTTTTTTGCCTAAATACGATTATGTCAATTTATCTCTAAATATTTATGATATGATTTTTATTACTCGTTTTCTCGTAAATATCTTTACTGAACATGTACAAGTTAGCCGGCTTTTTTGAGCCACCAATTTTTTTTTCATCGAGCTGTACAATATAAGTTTTACTAATTGCTTTTTTCCTGAAATTACGATTATCGATATCAATGCCAAGAATTGATTCATAGGCAAACTGCAATTCGTTTAAGGTAAATTTGTCGGGTAGAAACTCAAATATAAGTGGCTCGTTCATTACTTTTTGCTTCAGGTCGTCGTATGCACGTACAATTATTTCTTTATGGTCGAATCCCAGTAATGGAAGTTTTTTAATGGGATACCACTGAATGTTTTCATCTTTTAACTGAACCTTGCCGGTTGGCAGCAAAAAATAGTAAGCAACCGACATAACCCGGGGATTTACTCCCTGGCTTTTTAACCACAATAAATCTTTTTCGTTTTTAATCCGCTCCGGGTTTCCAAAAGTGCGAAACTGTTTTTTATAAACCTTGTCAAGTCCGGTAAGACCTTCAAATATGCGTACTGCCGATTCGTCCAACCTTTCACTTTTTAACACGTGGTCGCCGGTGAGTACCCAATCGTCAATATCCGGGTATTTGTCGTCGTGCATATGTAGGATGCGTTTGGACAAGAGGATATTCATGCCATTCTGGTCAAAACCAAAAACAACACAATCAACTGTAATATTTGGAATCTTTCTGAAGTCCATTTTCAATAATTAATAATATGCACACAAGCATGTTACAAATATATAAATCTTCTTAGTATTTCGACAAATAGATATATAACGTATATCATACGAATTTAATTTTTAACGATGAGGCCAACAATGTTATACAACAGAAAAATAATTAATAGCTCAAGAAAACATCTATTATAATCACATATAGAGCGACATAAATACATGAATACTTAAGTAAAAACATATAGTTGTATTTTTTATTTTTTCACTATTTCAAAATAATTATTATAAATTTGCAATCAAACGTACAAATTACGTTTAAAGATAAATACAAATTTATTCAAACTAAAAACAACTTTAAAACAAATAATACGATGTCCTTAACGAGTAACATAAAATTACACAGGAAACAGTACAATATTATGAGTTAATCGCAACTCAATAACAACGAATCATGAAAAACGAATCAAAAAGAAACTTCGACCTGCTCGATGAGGAGCAGTTGCCTATTGCGCAGAACAAACTGCATGGAGGAAAACATTTTGCCGGATTGTATGCCGGAGAACATGTTGCTGCCACCGAATTTGTTATAGGGGCTACCTTTGTTACGCTGGGCGCAAGTACCAGTGATATTTTATTTGGGTTGCTGATTGGAAATATTCTGGCCGTTTTGAGCTGGACTTTTATGACTGCTCCAATTGCCGTTCAAACACGACTTAGTTTGTACACTTATCTGAACAAAATTGCAGGCGACTCAATGACCAAGCTCTATAACTGGGCTAACGTAATTATTTTTACAGTTATTTCGGCCGCAATGATAACCGTATCATCTTCTGCGGTTCGTTTTCTTTTTAATATTCCGGCGCAGCTGAATTGGTACTCTACAAATGTATGGTTTATACTTGTTGTAATTGGGGTGGGTATTGTTGTGGTATTTGTTGCCATGTACGGTTTTAATACTGTGGCCGACTTTTCTACAATCTGTGCACCCTGGTTGTTTACACTGTTTGTTGCCGGAGCTCTGGCTTTACTTCCTGCTCTTGCGTATTCGGTAATTGGTTCAACTTCAATTTCTAGTTTTAGTGAATTTATAAGAATTGGCGACCAATCTATTTGGAAAGGAGTGACAGATACAGGCGAATCGGGCATTGGCCTTTTAGAAGTAATTGGTTTTGCCTGGGCTGCCAATACCATCACCCACGTTGGCTTGATTGACATGGCAATTTTCCGTTATGCAAAAAAAGCAAGCTACGGTGTTTACTCAAGTTTTGGTATGCTATTTGGCCACTATATTGCATGGATTGCTGCCGGAATTATGGGTGCAGGTGCAGGCATTTTGCTTAACAAACCGGTTGTTGCTTTGGATCCCGGCGATGTGGCATATTATGCGTTAGGAGCCTCTGGTTTTGTTATTGTAATTATTGCCGGATGGACCACTGCTAACGCCAATTTATACCGTGCAGGACTGGCAGCACAAGCTATTTTCAAGAATCATTCGCGAAGAAGAACAACAATGGTTGTTGGTATTTTTACCGTAATTATTGCTTGCTTCCCGTTTGTTTTTGGGAAAATGCTACCCATGCTAACCTATGCCGGATTATTGGTTGTTCCGGTTGGTGCCATTGTTTTTGCCGAGCATTTCCTTTTTCCAAAAATTGGCCTAATCCGGTACTGGGCACATTATAAAAAACTGATTACCAGCAAACCCGCCATTATTGCCTGGGGCGCAGGACTTGTTTTAGGTTTTGGACTTAACGCTTTAAACATAATGTCGTTCTACTACCTATTTATTCCCGCTTGGTTCTTTACCCTTATTTTGTACACTTTATTGGCAAAAATGAACGGTGCCACTGAAGACTATACTGAAGAGATAAAAGAAGAAGAACAACTACAAGCCGAAATTATAGTTTATCAGGAAGAAAAAGCAAAACACGAAAAAGTACAGCACAAAGACACTTCCATATATTCGAAAGTATTAAGTTATGCATCAATTTTATGCCTTTTAGTAATTGCAATTTTGGCATTAAACACCATGTTTGGCAGCCCCGATTTGGAAACCTATAATTTTAACAAAGAGATATTTCACCAATATGCATTCTTTTGTACCATTGGGTATTTTGTGTTCGCCTACTGGAATCTTCGTCGAAAAAAAGCTTTAATCAAGTAGAAACAAAAAGAAACAAGAAAGAAATGAAAACTTCAATAGCTTTAAATCAAGAAAATCTGGGTGCTTTGCCACAGAATGTAAAAACTCCATCATACGACAGGGACAAAGTAAAAACAAGTATTGTGCACATTGGTGTGGGAAATTTCCACCGTTCGCACGAAGCCTATTATACAAATGAATTAATGGAACGTTACGGCGTTTTAGATTGTGGTATTTGCGGCGTGGGTTTATTGGATTACGACCGTCGCATTTATAATATTCTAAAAGACCAGGACGGACTGTACACATTGGTAATAAAAGAACTGGACGGTTCGCTAAGTGCCAAAGTTATAGGTTCAATTGTAGAGTACATTTTTGCTCCCGAAAACCCAATTGCCGTAATCGAAAAAATGGCAAATCCTGATATTAAAATCATTTCGCTTACCATTACTGAAGGTGGTTACAATTTGAATGAAGCAACTGGCGAATTCGATTTTAGCAACCCTGTTATTGTGGAAGATATGAAAAATCCGATGTCGCCCAAAACGGTATTTGGCTACCTTGCACAAGCCATGAAATTGCGTATGCAACGTGGATTTGGTGGATGCACCATCCAGTCGTGCGATAATATTCAGGGCAATGGTGATGTGGCAAAAAAATCGCTTTTAAATTATGTTGAAAAAGCAGAGCCCGAATTGCTGGCTTGGATTGAGAAGAATGTTTCGTTTCCAAACGCCATGGTAGATCGTATTACACCCGTTACAGTTGCCACCGACATTGTAAAATTACAAGAAGAGTTTTTGGTAGATGACCAGTGGCCTGTGGTTTGCGAACCGTTTATTCAATGGGTTATTGAAGATGATTTTGCCGCCGGAAGACCTGCGTGGGAAAAAGTTGGTGCGCAGTTTGTTGAAAATGTGGTGCCATTTGAAAACATGAAACTTCGTTTGTTAAATGCTGGGCACACTGTACTCGGAATGTTGGGTGCCATACATGGTTACCTTACCATTGACGAAGCTGCCCGCGACGATGATTTTAAAGTGTTTTTACGTGCGTTTATGGATGAGGAAGCCAGCCAAACATTGGGTGATTTGGGCGATATTAATCTGGAGAAATACAAAGATAGTTTGATTGAGCGTTTCCAGAATATTTACATAAAAGACCTTATTTCCCGAATTTGTCTGGAGAGTTCGGCAAAAATTCCAATATTTTTATTGCCAACCATAAAAGCACAAATAGAAAATGGTGGAAACATTACCAGAGCCGCCTTTGTGGTTGCTGCCTGGTGTAAATACAACGATGGAGCTGATGAAAATGGAAATACATACGCAATTGAAGATGCCATGAGCAACGAATTAATTCGTGCAGCAGCACTTTCGCACCAAAACCCAATTCGTTTTTTAGAAATTGAATCCGTGTTTGGAACTTTGGCAAATAATCAAACTTTTGTTGATGCATTCCTAAGCTCGCTTGAAATGCTAAGAAGCAAAAAAGTAAAAGATTGTGTAAAGGAGATAAACTCAAAATAAAGCAAAAATGAAAAATATAGTTTGTTACGGCGAGGTTTTATGGGACATGCTGCCAAGCGGTAAAAAATTGGGTGGAGCACCATTAAATGTTGCTTTAAGAGCACAGTCGTTCGGAAATAAAACAAAAGTTATAAGTGCCATTGGTAACGATGAAATTGGCAATGAGATTATTGATGAGATGAAAGCTCATTCAGCAAACTTAGAGTATATTCAAATTAGTAAGAAGTTTGAAACCAGTGTTGTTTTGGTTCATTTAAATGAAAAAGGTTCGGCAACCTACGAAATTAAAATGCCTTGTGCCTGGGACGATATTACGCTTTTAGATGAGGATGTTGATGCTGTTAAAAACTCCGATGCATTTATTTATGGCAGTTTAATTGCTCGCAACGGCACTTCGCGAAGTACTTTGTTTAGTTTGTTGAATAAGGCACCGTTTAATGTTTTCGACGTAAACCTTCGTCCTCCGCATTATGTGCAAGAAACATTGTTAAGTTTGATGAAACATGCCGACTTTATAAAGTTTAACGACGACGAGATATTTGAAATATGCAGTAATATGGGACACACAAGCAAGCAACTGGAAACGTGCATAAAGTTTGTAGCCAATAGTACAAATACCAAACAAATTTGTGTTACGTTGGGCCATGCAGGAGCAGTTCTTTTTACCAATAACGAATTTGTTTATAACAAAGGCTACAAAGTTAAAGTCGCCGATACGGTTGGTGCCGGCGATTCGTTTTTAGCAAGTATTATTAGTAAGCTTTTAAACGGTGCAAGTGCGCAAGAATCCATTGATTATGCATGTGCAATTGGTGCAATAGTAGCTTCTAAAAATGGTGCAAACCCAGAGGTTTCTATGAATGAAATAGAATCGATAATGAGCTAAATGTTGAAGAGATATAATTGTTAAAAAAGGAAGGCTATGGTCTTCCTTTTTTAATACATGAGAGTTTCAAATATCGCTTATAAGAACTTCCGCGTAACAAATTTATCAAAAGCTTCTTTGTATTGATTGCTAATGGGAACACGTTCCTTTCCAAATAGAATACGATAACGTTCTATGGTTTTTACCTTTTCGAGGTTTACAATAAAGGAACGGTGTACACGCATAAATCTATCTAATGGAAGTTTTTCTTCTAAGGATTTCATGGTTGAATGAAAAACGATTGATTTTGATGCTCCGTCAATATAAAGTTTTACATAATCCTTTAATCCTTCGAAATACAGAATATCATTAAATTCAATTCTATGTATCTGGTAATCGGCTTTAACAAACAAGTAGTTATCTTCAGTATTAATTGGCATTTCAGATTGTTTTGATTCTACTAAATCAAAATACTCTTTAACATGTTTTACCGAATTGGCGAATACAGCGTAACTAATCGGTTTTAATAAATAATCGAGTGCATGAAGTTGAAAGCCTTCCACTGCATATTTGTCGTAAGCTGTTGTAAATATTACCTTGGTGTTTTTGTCTAATGTTCTGGCAAACTCAACGCCTGATAAGTCAGGCATATTAATGTCGAGGAAAATAAGCTGAACCGGGTTTTCTTGCAGAAACTCTGAAGCATCAATGGGATTATCAAACTCCGCAAGTAATTCGAGATAAGGTATTTTCTTAATGTGAGAAACAACAATCCCCAAAGCTATGGGTTCGTCATCAATTGCTATGCAGGTTATTTTATTCATTTGAGTCCATTTTTAAGGGTATTATTAATTGTACATGGTATTCATTATCAGACTTACTAATGTTCAAATTAAAGGTATTTCCATATATCAAATCTAATCGTTTTTTAATATTTAAAATTCCAACGCCCCCTTTGCTGTTTTTTTGTTCATTGATTGTTGGGATACTATTCTTACATTCAAAAACAACATTTTCATTTTGTATTTTTAACACTATCGAGATAAAAGAATTCTCGCGATAACTAATCCCATGTTTAAATGCATTTTCAATAAAAGGTATAAACATTAATGGTGGAATTTTCTCATCAGGGATATTATTGTCAATATCAACATAAAGCTTAATCTTTGAGCTCAAACGCTGTTGCATTAACATAACATACTTCAAATTAAAGTCAAACTCTTTTTGTAATTCAATGGTATTAATATTTGAATCGTAAATCAGATAACGCATTAAACCTGAAAGTTTCTCTACCGATTGCTGTGCCTGGTCGCTATCAATGGCAATGAGCCCATAAATATTATTTAGAGCGTTAAAGAAGAAATGAGGACTAATTTGATTTTTCAAGAATGCCAGTTCCGAATCGACACGTGCTTTTTCAATTTCTTTTTGTTTGGATTCGTTTTTTCTGAGATGTTGAATAATGGCCATTCCACTACTAAAACCCAATACAATTAACAACAAAAAGAAGTTGTCTACAAGTTTAGGATGCATACCTAACCTGCTTTGTGGGCGAATATTAGCTCCGGAAATATTATTATAAGGACGTAAGTTTTCTAATTGGAAATAATTATATAGGTATTGAGAAATGACAAGTAGGACAACAGTAAACAGGAATAAGATAATGAAAAAATATACTTTCTTCTTTGAGAAAAAGAAACGAGGAACAATGACCAAATAGTTTACATAAAAAGCTGCAATCATGAATGCCAGTTGGTAGTAGTAGCTGTACATCCAATAAATAGCTCGGTCGTTGTTATTGTCAAAAACAAAAATGGGAAGAATTAGAAATAGAAGCAAGCCTATAAAATGAGGCAAGAATTTTTCTATTTTATTTTTTGATAAATACATAATACAAATTTATTATTTTCTCTGGTATTCGATGCTTAACATACAATTCTCTAAATTCAAAGCTGCCTTTGGTATAATACAAATCCCCAACAATACTTATTTGTTGGGGATTTTATCTGTCTTAATTATTTCTCGGCTTTCTACCTTGTCGGGCTGGTGGCGGAGCAAGTTTCTTTATTTCTTCAAAATCAAAACCTGCATCATTAATTGCTTTTTCAACACCTTTACCTCTAGGAATTTTGGCCTCTTTGATTTCTTTCATAAGGGCTTTTGCATCATCTTCCGACAGCGATTTACTATCATAATCAGCTAAAATTTTGTTCACCTTTTTTAGTTGCTTGGTTGTAAGCGTATCCACTTGTTCTTGTGGTGCTTTTCTGTCAGGTCGCTCCTGAGCCATTAATGAGTTAAAACTCATGCTTATAAAACCAATTAAAGCAATAATTAAAATTTGTTTTTTCATGTTTTTAAAGAATTAATATGTAATTAAAATAATATAATGCTGTGCAGTATTTCTGAAAAACAGTTACTTGCAACTATAAAGTACTAACCCAAATAGGTCGAAGGCCTATCTATTAATAATAAGATTTGTTATTCGTGCCTAAGTGCCTCGATGGGGTTTAGTGCCGATGCTTTACGTGCCGGATACCAACCAAAAAATACCCCAATAAATGTACAAAACAGGAAGGACAAAACAATTGAATCGCTTGTAATTAATACCGGCCAACCCAATATGCTTTCAACAATGTTTGATGCTGCAATACCAACTCCAACTCCTATAACTCCTCCGAGAATACTTAGCAGCGATGCTTCTAACAGAAACTGACGTAAAATATCTTTTCCCTGACCACCAATTGCCATCCGTAGTCCAATTTCGCGGGTACGTTCAGTCACCGAAACATACATAATGTTCATAATTCCGATGCCTCCCACAACAAGCGAAATTGCTGCAATTGAGCCGAGGAGTAACAGCATCATTTCGGATATTGAACCAAAATTGCTAATTAATTCTTCCTGTGTTCTAATTTCAAAATCATCGTCTTCGTTTTCATTCAATTTATGAGACGCCCGCAATAATTCAGTTATCTCTGCACTTGTTTCTGCAATTAAATCTTCCGATTTAGCAGAAACAACAATGGCACGTAAATAATTCTGCCTGAACAGCCTTTTCATAACTGTTGTGTAAGGCGCAAGTATCATATCGTCTTGGTCTTGCCCAAAAGTATTGTCTCCTTTTTCTTTTAGTGTGCCAATTATTTTAAAAGGAATATTATTAAAGCGGATGGTTTTTCCAATGGGGTCTTCATCTTCGCTGAAAATATTTTCGATGATTGTTTGACCTACTAAACAAACTTTAGCTGCACTTTTAATTTCCTTGGAGGTATAAATTCGTCCTGTTCCAATTTCATATTTCTTTATAAATGGATAATCTTCATTTCCGCTATAAATTGTAGTTGGCCAGTTATTAGAACCGTAAACAACCTGACCACTACCATCCATTTCGGGTGAAACAGCCTCTATTAGCGTACTATTTTTTTCAAGATAGGTGACATCTTCTACAAACAGGGTTGGCGATGATGAACGCCCTTGACGCACTCCTCCTTTGTTTTGACTTGCAGGCATCACGTTAATGAGGTTAGTCCCCATTGAGCTTATGGTTTCGCGAATGCTGGCATTTGAACCTTGCCCAATTGCCAACATAGCAATTACCGCAGCAACGCCTATAACAATACCCAGCATAGTTAAAAACGAACGCATTTTGTTTCGTCTTATGGCAGCTATGGCAATTTTTATCAGGTTTATAAATTTCATAATTTATGTCTTAATATTCGAATTCATATTTGTTTGCATCAAGCATCTCTAAAGCTTTTTTTGCATTTTGGCGATTTTTATTAATGTTATCCTTTATTATTTTACCGTCCCGAAAAACAACATTACGTGTCGTAAAATCTGCAATATCCGGTTCGTGCGTAACAAAACAGATGGTCATTCCCTTTTCGTTTAATTCTTGAAAAAGCGCCATTATTTCGAATGATGTGCGTGTATCGAGGTTACCTGTTGCTTCATCGGCAAAAATTACCACTGGCTTATTCACTAAGGACCGGGCAATGGCTACGCGCTGTTGCTGTCCACCCGACATTTGATTTGACAAATGCTTCATCCTATCTTTTAAACCTACGGCTACCAAAGCTTCTTCCGCCCTCTCTTTTCGTTCCTTACTACTAATTAATGGGTTATAGAGCAAGGGTAATTCAACATTTTCGAGTGCCGATGTGCGAGGCAAAAGGTTGTACGATTGAAATACGAAGCCCAACTTTTGATTGCGAATAGTTGCCAGTTGGTTTTTATTTAACGATTTCACATTCACGCCATCAAGAAGATAATCACCACTAGTGGGTAAATCCAAACATCCCAAAATATTTAGCAAGGTTGATTTGCCGGAACCACTGGTTCCCATGATAGCTAAAAACTCGCCTTTTTGAACCGACAAATCTATTCCGTTGAGTGCATTTATCGTTTCATCTCCTACATAGTAAGTTTTATGCAGTTTCGTTATTGATATAATATCCTTGTTTTCCATTTGTTTTAAAATTTAATTTCTGGCTGGAGGAGGTGCCAGTTCCTTCAGTTTGTTCGGGCTAAAACCTGCTTCTTTTATAAGGGCTTCCGTTTCCCGTCCTGCTCTAATTCCTCCATCTCGAAATGCCTTGTGAATTGCTTTGGCATCGTTGGCTGTTAATGTGGCAGCATCATAATTTGAAAGAATGGCTTTCACCTTTTCCTTTTGTAATTCTGTCAAGGTTTCGTTTCTTTCTTCTGGCCCATGTAGTTGTTGTGCAGATACATTCATACGACCAGTTTCATAGGTGTATTTCAGGGTACTTTCACCCAATACTTTTCCTTCGATGGCTTTTAATAAATCGGCACGATAAACCTTATTTTTATTGAACTCCAACTTTTCAGAAAGGGCATAAATCGTCAGGTTATATTCCTTTATACCTGGTCCTTTCGACTTCATTGGGTCGTATCCATTTTTATCTTTATCGTTATAACCGACGCTTCCAAACCCTTTCGCATTTTTAGGCATACCTTTAATATCGGATGGGATATTGTAAACCACCCAATACGATTTCACTTCAGATGGGTTAGTGTTGTGTGGAAGATGCCATAAGTTGATGGCAAAATATTGGGTTCCTTCAGGTACATTAGTCCAATTCAATGGCATAGACACACCTTCTCCCTCACCTGTAAATTCAATAGATAAAGAACCATCGGGCTTAACTCCCGAACTGCTGATTGTAAATTCACTTTTTTGCTGTGCAGCTATTTGCATGCTTACAAAGACAAGAAATACGGCTAAAATACTTTTCGGATGTTTCATTTTGATACTTTAAACGCTTAGAAATCTGAGCTCTAAAACTTATTGATATTGAAGTAAAAATTAACGATTAGGGTAACTAGCGAGGCGGACCTCCACCACCTTGTCTGTTGGGTCTTTCCTGAACAAAAGGACTTTTCTGCTCATCTTCCGAATTGTCATTTTTAGTAAGTGAAGAATTCTCAGCAAGTTCGAAAGATGTAACTATCGTAGCCCCTTCTTCTAATCCTGAAATTACCTCTATGTCTGAACCATCATCAATACCCACTTCAATTACAACCGGATGAATGTTATCACCGTTTTTCACCCAAACTCTTTGATGTAAATCGTCTAATTCTTGTTTTCTTTCATGTTGAAGGCCTGTCTTTCTTTCATCCTTACGACTAGAGTTATCCGGCTGTTTATCTGTTAATTGATTGATATAACCATGTAACAATTGCGGATTAGGAGTAAAACGAGTTGCCTTTCCAGCCAGAATCAAAACATCGTTGGCTTCTTCCACATAATCGCTTATGCTGGCTGTCATTCCGGGCTTCAATTTTAACTCCGGATTGGCAACCTCCACAATTACGGTGTAGGTAATTACATTCGAAGATTCAGTGGGTTGCAGTCTTACTTCCGACACCTTGCCTTCAAATGTTTCATCCGAAAAAGCATCAACCGTAAATTCAACACGCTGACCCGTTTTTACCATGCCAATATCTGCTTCGTCAACATTGGCCTCAACTTGCATGGTCGAAAGGTCGTTAACAATGGTAAACAGTTCCGGTGTATTCATACTTGCAGCAACCGTTTGTCCTTCTTCAACCGCACGGTTTAAAACAACTCCATCAATAGGCGAATAAATCATGGCATAACTTAGGTTCCGTTTAGAACGGTCTACATTTGCTTGTGCCGATTTTACACCGGCTTTACTGAGTTTGTAACTGTAAACTGCAAGGTCGTAATCGCTCTGAGCCAACATGTTTTTCTCATTCAAAGCTTTCATTCGTGCCAGGTTCGATTCTTGGTATTCAAACTCTGCCTGTGCTTTATTTAGGTCGGCCTGCGCGGTTTCCAGGCTTAAAATCAAGGTTGATTTGTCCAATTCTGCAATAAGCTGTCCTTTTTTTACCACCGAATTAAAATCGGCATATAACTTTTCAACAACACCCGAAACCTGGGTTCCAACAACAACCGTATTTGTGGCTTCTAAAGTTCCGGTAGCGGTAATGGTAATGTTTACTGAGCCTTTCTCAACTTTTACGGTCTCGAAAACATACGCCGAGGTGCTGCTACCCAGAAAGTAGAAACTTAGTGCGCCAGCTGCCAAAATACTTATTGCAGCCACAATTATTAATCCTTTTTTCTTTTTCATTGTATTATAGTTTTATTTGATTTCCCATGTAATATTCCACAATTTTGTTTTGTAGTACCACCGTATATTTTGCCCGGGTTAGGTCGGTTTCGGCAGAAGTGAGGTTGTTTTTCGATGTCAGATAATCAACCGAATTAACCATGCCCTGCGCAAACATTTCTTCTGAGACACGATACGATTCCTGCTGCGCTTCAAGCTGTTCCATACTTGACAGATATGCACTGTTAGCTGATTGAGCATCGGTACACGCCTGTTCAATTGCTTTTCTAAGGTCGTTTTTAATATCGGTGAGATTGTATTTGATATTGTCAGCAGCAATTTTAGCTTGTAGTACACTGTTTTTTATCTGCTTTCGCTGGTAAATTGGGATTGATAAACTCATGCCCAACGATGGGGTGAATTGATTCGACAACTGGTTTGTAAAGCTTAAATTATTTTGGGCATTACTATACCACGTGGTCATGTCAGCACTTAAAGAAACAACCGGCAGGGCATCGGCTTTGGAAAGCTGAATGTCAATTTCAGCACTTTGTAAATCAAGCTTCGCAGTTTTTATACCGGGTTGTAATTCAAGCGCCATTTCGTAAACATTGGCTGCATCTGTTTCTGAACCAGTTGCTAATAATACATCGATATCGGGTTCTACAATTTCGAAGGTGTTATTCACAGGCATATTCATCAACTGCATCAGCGAAACCAGACTTAGCCGCAAATTGCTTTGTGCCGCAACCAGCGAAGCTTTGTCGGTGGCATACTGCGATTTTATATTCAAGTAATCCGATGGCGATAAAACCCCGGCTTCTTTACGCACAGTTGCTTGTTCTAATTGTTTCGTTGTAGCTTCAAGTACAGCTTCATCGTTTTTCAATTGCTCTTTTGCAAACAATACCGAAATATATGCTGAAAGCACATCGAGGCTAATTAGCTCTTCCTGTGTTTGAATATCCGATGCAGCTGCTTCCAGGTTTGTTTGCCCCTGAATGATGGCATTTTTTAGTTTCGCACCATTGTAAAGGGTGATGTTCGAATTCAAAGAAAAATTCAGGTTCGAACTATTCTCCCAGTCCCAGGTCTCTTCATAATCATTTTCAACAAATTTTTTACCTGTGCGCAAGGTCTGTTTTCCCGAAAAAAACAAATTTGGATTGCGTGCACTCTTTTTCTGCTCCAACCAGCTTTCCTGACTTTTCACTTCGTTATTTGCCCTGCCCATATCAGTGCTGTTCTCCAGTGCGTAGTTTATGCAATCTTCCAAGGTGTACAGATTTTCCTGAGCCGCAACCGACAACCTCAGCGTAGTCAGGATTATCAATACCAAACTGCTTATTTTTAAAAAATTCTTCATTTTAATACTACTTTATTATCATTTTCTAACACAAAGATTTCTAAAACAAGTCACCTGGTAAATTCTTTTAGACGAAGCTTGCAATACTTTAGAAGTTTGGTGTGTTTTTTTCGATGAATGAAATGTGAGTACATTTCTACTTCAGCTATTAACAGAATGTTTTCAATTCAATTCGTTGATACAATCCTCCAATTGGTTGATTCTATTTCTTTTCCAACTCAAATCTCGTTTTCTTTGAATAACAATTAAAAGCAACGGAAAAACAGATAACAATATTTTTCATAGATTCATAGGTTAAGTTTTGGTTAAACAGTTCAGAAAAAGGAAGACAGAGGTCTTCCTTTTTTATTGACTTTTTTTAATGCAGATGGCTTTCTAATTCGTTGACACAATCCCCCTATTCGTTGATTTTATTTCTTATTCAACTCAATTACCACTTTCTTTGAATAACAATTAAAAACAAAAGCAAAACAGACATTTTTTTTCATAGATTCATAGGTTTAGTTTGGTTAGACAGTTAGAGAATTGGGAGGCAGAGGTCTCCCTTTTATATTGACTTTTTTTAATGCAGATGACTTTCTAATTCGTTGAGACAATCCCTCCATTTGTTGATTCCTTTTCTTATTCAACTCAATTACCACTCTCTTTGAATAACAATTAAAAACAAAAGCAAAACAGACATTTTTTTTCATAGATTCATAGGTTTAGTTTGGTTAGACAGTTAGAGAATTGGGAGGCAGAGGTCTCCCTTTTATATTGACTTTTTTTAATGCAGATGACTTTCTAATTCGTTGAGACAATCCCTCCATTTGTTGATTCCTTTTCCTTTCCATCTCAATATCTCCTTTCTTTGAGCAACACCATAAAATTTAATAACGATGAGACAGAATGATGATGTAAGAAACGATGAGGTTAGAAGTGATTATCAGATATTCAAAAAACAACCGGTTAAAACCAAACAAAAAAATGTTGATTTAGAACAATTTTATATTGTGCCTTGGCAACTAATGGAAGATGACACCAAAAGATGGACCTTAAATCATTGAGATGTACAGTTTATTACTGATGAGAATTTGCCCATAATTTCCTAAAAAGAAAGTCAGCAAAATTTCATACGAGCCACGACAGTAATTCGATACTTTCGACAAAGTACAGCTGAAACAAAACACAAATTGTATTATTCGCGACACTGTTTTTTATAATGTGTTGCGAAAAACACCAAGAGTTTAGCTATTTATGGCTGGACTCTTTTTTCAAATATAATTAAGAGCTGATTCATCGCTTTTTTACAGGATGACATTTCTCTAAGCGATGCTATCCATTATTAAAAGCAGAATGGAATGCTGTCCATTCGTTGAGACAATCCACCAATTAGTTGATTCCTTTTTCTTATCGTTCCAAATGCTCCTTCCTTTGAATGAAATTATTAAAAATAAAAAACCAGATAAAATGAGATTTACAATTCACAGAAACATGAAAACAAAACTAATTTTCTTATTAACGGTGGCAACGGTATTATTTACTTCATGCAACGACGATGGTATAGGTACTGATGAAAAATATGAAAACTTACCTGATGTTACAGGTTATCCAATTGTAGGAACCAATCAAAGCACTTCTTTCGATAATTCAACAATTATTACAAAACCATCGGTTGGCGATACTTTTTATGGTCAGAACTCAAACTATCCGGGAACAACACCTCGTTACGAGGATAACGGCGACGGAACAGTTACCGATATGGTTACCGGATTAATGTGGCAGCAAACACTCGACCATAATGGGGATGGGGTAATTGATTACGCTGACAAATTAACTTACGACGAAATTTTGGCTTTACCCGATACCGATACTACAGCAGATTACACGGATTGGCGCGTGCCAACCATTAAAGAGCAGTATTCGCTGATGGATTTTAGCGGTCGAGACATTAGTGGTTACGAAGGAACATCAACAGAAGAATTAACTCCATTTATAAACACCGCTGTATTTGGTTACGCATACGGCGATACTGATGCTGGCGAACGATTGATTGATGTTCAATGTGCATCAACAAATGTTTCGGTTGGAAATATGATTGAAATGGTTTATGGGGTAAATTTTGCTGATGGTAGGATTAAAGGCTACGGAACAACTATGATGGGACAGGCTAAAGCTTTTAATTACCTGTTAGTTCGTGGCAGAACCGATTATGGAATAAATGCCTTAAGCGATAATGGCGACGGCACAATTACGGATGCAGCCACCGAATTAATGTGGATGCAAGATGACAGTGGTGAAGGAATGACCTGGCAAGATGCACTTAGTTATGCTGAAAACACAACATTTGCCGAACATTCGGACTGGCGGTTACCCGATGTAAAAGAGTTGCAAAGTATTCTTGACTACTCACGTTCGCCACAAACAACAGCTTCAGCAGCGATAGACCCGATGTTTAATTGCACCCAAATTACCAACGAAGCCGGCGAAATAGATTATCCTTACTTTTGGAGTAGTACAACACACGGTAATTGGACCGATGGTAACGAAGGTGCCTGGGGAGCTTATTTATCGTTTGGTTGCGCAATGGGAAATGAATCGATGCCGGGAATGGGCGAAGGTGGAATGCCTCCAATGGGCGGAACTCCTCCAGATGGAGGAACACCACCTGACGGTGTAATTCCACCTGATGGTGAACTGCCAGATAGCGGTATTATAAATTGGATCGATGTACACGGTGCCGGTGCTCAACGTAGCGACCCAAAAGTTGGCGACCCTGCAAACTTTCCAACAGGAAATGGACCTCAAGGCGATGCCATTCGTATATTCAACTATATTCGCTTGATTCGTAATATATAAAAGAAATAAAAATAAGTATAGAGAAATGGGTGTCGAATATTTCGATGCCCATTTTTGATTTTTGTCTGTAGGCACTAAGCATTTTTAAATGGCTTAGTGCTTATTTAAAAGGAGGAGCAGGCTAAGCAGAAAATTGACACCGAAGGTATCGCTTGTTTATAGACATATTACCTGCGCACAAACATTCAACTCCAGCCGAATTCGCACCTTTCTGCAAAAATCGATTTCCTATAAGCTTTTTCTTCTTAATAGGAAATCAAAGCAGTCTATTTTTATTATCAAAAAGCCCGGCTGTCGGGTTAAACAATATTATGCTTTAGCTTACAATTTGCCTATTTGTTTCTATTCGTTGAGATAATCTATCCATTCGTTGAATATTTTTCTCTAGCGCAAAGTATCTCCCTTTCTTTGATTCAGAATTTAAAATCAAAACAAAATAACGGTATGAAAAATTTTAAAAGAAAATCAAAATCACTTGCCTTTAAAGTATTGGCAGTAGTATTTACAACCGGCATGTTTACAGCTTGTCAGGAAGACGACTTTGACGATGGTGGCGATGATTGTGACATGAGCGATTATAGTTATGTGCAAATAGCAACCGGGCAAACCACTTTATATGATGCCGATGGTGCAGTTGTTTTTTCCTTAACTGAAGGAAGTAGTTTATACGGGCAGGACGCAAGCTATCTTAAAGGAGCAACAATGAATTATATGGATAATGGAGATGGAACAGTGTCGGATAATAATACGGGCTTAATGTGGCAGCAAATACCTACAACCGACGAATTTACCTGGCAAGAGGCCATTGATTATTGCAATGAGCTGGAGCTGGGTGGTCACGACGATTGGCGGGCACCAAGTTTGAAAGAACTCTTTTCAATCAGCGATTTTTCATCAGGCTGGCCTTACCTGAATACAACTTATTTTAACCTTGCCAGTAGCGAAGTTTCGAAGGACGAACAATTCTGGTCGTCGAATTTATATGTTGGAACTACTGTTGAAGGCGGCGAAAATGCAGCTTTTGGTATAAATCATGTAACGGGTCATATTAAAGCGTATGCAGCGTCGATGCCCGAAGGTGGTATCGACGATGGCGGAACTCCTCCAGATGGTGGCACACCTCCTCCGGGAGATGGAAATGGGGCTCCTACCGGAAATCCTTTGGCAAAATATGTACGAGCTGTGCGAGGTACCGACTATGGAGTAAACGACTACTCGGACAATAGCGATGGAACAATTACCGATAAATCCTCGGGTTTAATGTGGACACAAAACGATAGTCAGGAAGGTTTAAACTGGGAAGAAGCTTTGACTTATGCCGAAGGATCTGAAAATGCCGGTTACTCCGATTGGCGCTTGCCAAACGTAAAAGAACTGCAGGGTATTGTAGATTATTCGTACTCGACAAGTGCAACTAATGCCGAAAACTATGGAGCAGCAATTGATCCCTTATTTAATTGTACTGAAATGGTTAACGAGGGTGGAAACAATGACTACGGCTACTACTGGACCGGCACATCGGCTAACTTTACAAGTGGCGAACCTTATTACTATGCCTGGTATGTTGCATTCGGGCAGGCTGTTAATGGAGAAGGCGAAGATTTTCATGGCGCAGGTGGTGTTCGTTTCGACACAAAATACGAAGGTGGTTCTTTAGGCGAAGGTGGCGAACGTTATTACAATTATGTACGTTTGGTACGCGATGTAAATTAATTTTAAACACTAGATAAATTTAAAAATAGAAGCAATATGAAACAATTAGTAAAAAGAAACCTTGGTGTGTTGGTAATGTTCATCGCACTTTTTGTAAGCAGTTCAGTTTTTGCACAACCTCCGGGAGGAGGACAACAAGGTCCGCCATCTGTTCCAAATGCAAAACAAATTCAAAAAAAGGTTGCTAAAGTATCGAAAAAGCTTTCGTTAAGTGATAAGCAGGAAATACAAGTATCTAAATTATATACAGCTCATTACGAGGAAGTAAAAAGCAAATTAAAATCGGGCAGACCCGAGCAAAAAGAAATGGAAGCTTTAGAGAACAAATTTGAGAAAGAAGCAAATAAAGTTTTAACAACAGAACAGCAAAAACTTTTTGCAGCTTATCAGAAAAAGAATCGACAGCAGCAAATGGGAGGCCAGCCACCAATCGGAGGTCAACGGCCAAACAGATATTGAAATAACAGGTTATAATCAAATAACTTGTTGTGGCTTTGCCTCGGGGAATTATTTGATTGAGAGCTGATACATAAAGTAATTGTGAGGCAGGTGAATTCTTACCAATTTCATATAGTTTTAGTTAAGGGAAGGGTGAGTAACATCTTTCCCTTCTTTTGTATTTAACCTGTTATTTTAATTTATTAAAAGTTCGAATTGATTGAGAAAAAAACTTGATTTATTGATTTATTTTTCAATTCAATACATTATTTCTTTTCTTTAAATAAAAAAAGAATACAATCATAAAATACCATCAAAATACTTGATTTTATAAATACTGATCTTATTCTTTTTTTGCATGAAATCAGAATGACGTAACACAGATTGATTGAAATGAATGAATCTCTAATTGATACACATGGAGCAGGAGCACAATGCAGCGCCCCAAAAGATTACCCAAGGGGTTTGGTCAACAAGGCAGTGTAATACGCATTTATAATTATGTACGAATGTTGCGTGACGCTAAATAATATTTTTGAGCTATTTTAGTGCATAAAAGTGGTAGGGTAAATCGCTTTTCATTCGGATTACTATTTATGATACAATTAAACTAGAGTTTTATTAAACTTTGGATATTTTAGAACTATAAAATTTAAAGATGTATAAACGATTAAAACAAATCCTTTTTCTGACTTTTCTATCAATTTCAATTGTATCCAAAGCCGATGAAAGACCAAATATACTTTTAATAATTGCCGATGATATTGGCGTTGATGCCTTAAATGGCTACGATATCGGAACGGTTTTACCCAATACACCCAACATCGACAAACTACGCGAAACAGGTGTAACTTTTACAAATGCATGGGCTTGTCCGGCTTGCGCCCCCACTCGCGCGTCAATGCTTACCGGAAAGCATGGAGCAACCAGTGGAATAAATACCGTTCCGGGAATTTTAAAGCCCGAACAGAAATCGATTTTTAAAGAAATATCCGAACTTACCGACAGTGCCTATGCAATTGGTGTAGTTGGTAAATGGCACAACGGAGTTCCTTCAAATATCGAACATCCGTATTTGCATGGTGCCGACGATTTTATGGGAGTAATTGGTGGCGAGGTAGACAGCTATACCAATTGGACAAAAGTAGAGAACCATTCAAGTTCGGCCTGTATCGAATATGCCACTAGCTATTTTACCGACTATGCGGCAGACTGGATAAATAATCAAAGTAAACCCTGGTTAATGTGGCTGGCTCAGGTATCTCCACACACGCCTTTCCATGTTCCGCCAAGCGAAATCTATACCTCGGAAAATGTGGACACAAATCAGCAAAAGTTTATGGCCATGATTGAAGCCATGGATTACGAAATTGGTCGTTTACTCGACTCCATTCCACAAAACGTTTTAGATAACACTGTTATAATGTTTATTGGAGACAATGGAACGGCAGGTAACATATTGCAAGGTTTTCCAAAACCCAAAGGGAAAAATACAGTTTACCAAGGCGGTGTTCATGTGCCATTAATTGTTTCGGGTGTTGGCGTTTCTCGGGTAAATGAAAAAGAAGACGCCATGATTAACGTAAGCGACTTTTATGCCACCATCGCGCAAATTGTACAACCCGATGCTTATCCAACAAACCTAGTAAACGACAGCTACAGTTTTAAACACCTACTAGACGACACCGTGGGACTAAAACGCGATTATAACTACATGGAACTGGGTGCTAACCAAACCGTTTCAACCGATGTTTATACAATTAGAGATGAACAATACAAAATTATCTACGATGCTGCCGACAATAAAGAAATGTTCGATTTACTTGCCGATCCTTTCGAGGCAAACAACTTATTATTGACCGATTTAAGTGAAGAACAGTTGGCTTCCAAAGTGGATTTGGAGCAACACATGTTTGTCATTAATGGTATTTTATTTGAAAATGAAACATCTGACGACACTACAGATATTCCAACTCCTACCGAGAAATATGCTATTGTTGACACCGATGTAAGCGACTTTTATAATAATAACTCGATTATTGCGGCTCCATCAGCTGAAGAAAGTTTTTATGGGCAGGATGCACATTACAACGGCAACCAACCCTCTTATACCAATAATGGCGACGGTACAATTACTGATAATATTACCGGGCTAATGTGGGAACAAGATATGGGAGAAAAGATTTCGTATGACGATGCATTTGTAAAAGCTACAGCATCTAATTTCGGCGGATTTACCGATTGGAGAGTTCCAACAATTAAAGAGTTGTATTCTCTGGCTCTATTCACCGGAAGATGTTTTGGAGATAATGCAGTGGATTTCTTTATCGACACCGATTATTTCAATCATCCCATAGGAGATAATTCTATTGGAGAACGCGAAATTGATGCACAAACCTGGTCGAGTACGCAATACTCCGGCTTGATAATGCGCGGCGACACCGCAGTTTTTGGATATAATTTTGTGGATGGACGCTTAAAAGGTTATCCCAAGTATATTAAATCAACAGGATTAGCAAATACCATGTATTTCAGAATGGTAAGAGAAAATATAGACTATGGAATTAACCTATTTGAGGATAATGAAGATGGTACAATAACAGATAAGGCAACTGGTTTGATGTGGCAACAAGCCGATGACGGAACTTCCCGGAATTGGGAAGAATCGCTACATTATTCTGAAGAGTTAACGCTTGCCGGACATTCCGACTGGCGCCTACCAAATGCAAAAGAATTACATAGTATTATCGATTATACGCGTTGCCCCGATGTAACAGACTCGCCTGCGATAGACCCTTTGTTTTCGTGTACATCATTTAATAATCCCGATGGAGATCCAAATTATGGATATTACTGGACAAGCTCGCCGCTAATGGATGGTCCTTCTCCATATACCGATGCGGTTTATATTTGTTTTGGCGAGGCGCAAGGGCAGATGTCATTCCCACCCGATAATACTCCAACATTATATGATACGCACGGAGCAGGAGCTACACGAAACGACCCAAAAGAAATGGGAACGGGTACTTATCCAAAGTACTTTGGTCCTCAAGGAGATATTTTGTATGTCAATAATTTTGTTCGAGCAGTAAGAAACGTATCGCCTGTGACTTCAATTGTAGATGTAAGCGAGAATCGATTAAAAATATACCCCAACCCCGCAACGAATCATATTACGATTAACAACAATAGAATAATTGAAAATATATCGATATACACCATTCAAGGTGTAAAGGTTTTAAATGTTAATCCAGCCGAAAAAAGTACACAGATAAATACTTCGAGATTTACCACGGGAATTTATTTTATTTCAGTAAGCAATGACTTAGGCGAAACATTTTCTCAAAAAATAGTTATAAAAGAATAATTTCGCACTACATATTTAATTGCCAAAATCCTGCTACCGTTATACGATAGCAGGATTTTTTATTTACGCTTTTGGGCTAGCTAAACGCAATTCTTTACACTTCACTTCAATCAATTAATCTCTCAAACCATCTAATTCCCAAAGGTGGTCATCGATAAAAAACCACCCATTGGTTGAGGAAAACTTGGGATTCATTGATTCTTTTTCCTGTTCATTTATTAAAACTGTTCATTTATACAAAGTTTTAAAATAACAATGTGTTTGGGAATGAACGGTGCTCTACGAAATTATAGGATGAGGGTTCTTACAACAGAGGCCGTTCATAAACCAAAACAAAAAACGATAAAATATGCCAATTAAAAGTATAAACGGATGTATAGGATGCGGAACCTGTGTGGCAACTTGCCCAACAGATGTAATTCGCTTAAATCCGATTAATAGACGAGCAGAGATTAAATATCCTGAAGATTGTCAGATTTGTCATTTGTGCCGCATGTATTGTCCGGTTGATGCGATAACTATTACGCCAGAGAAATCTATACCTGTAGTTGTTTCATGGGGATGAATGTCGCTGTAAAAAAACTTTAACTACTGCGTTATTCTTATTTTGAGAACAGTCATTTACGAAAGTAAACTCCTTGATTCTCAAAATTTCGAAAGCCTTGTATTTAACGCCTTTTTATCACCGAAAAAAACAAGAATTAATTATGGAAAACAAA